>DALYUA010000079.1:0-9987 GCA_031993245.1 Buttiauxella sp.
AAGGATCGCATGGCACTACTTTTGCCGTTAAAAGCTGGCGAGAAGTTACCAGAGATGTACTTCACCCTGCGTGCAACTTCACCTCAATTATTAAAAATCAATCTGCTGGGCAGCTCACGAGCGGGCAATTTTACGCCTGATACTCCGCTGGACGAGCTGACAATCTCCGTTGCTCAACAAGGCGAATATCGTGTGCATTTCGATTATCAAAGCAGACGGGATGAATATCTTTTTATCGCCTTTGAGAGTAACGACCAGATTGATATCGCACTCACCGGGCAGCACCTGCCGGGCATTATGACCGTGTTTAATAGCTTAAATGCTCGTGTGGCGAAGCATACGCGCCAGATAGCCGACGGGGACTACGGCGTTGATGAATTTGATTTCTGGTTGCCGCGCCGCCATCCCAATCAGATCTTACCCATGCTTCGCTTTGAACCTGCATTGCGATGCTATGCCGCGAAGAACCTGCTGAATGGTCGTCTGCGCCCGGAGCAGCATACCAACGCATGGGTGCCCGATTTTAGCGATCGTACCCCCTGGGTGACATGGCAATGGGCGGCACCACAAACATTACATGCCATCACGCTGGTTTTTGATAACGATTTCGATAACGCAATGGAATCCGTGCAAATGGGCCACACGCTATCTGTTACTCCACACTGCGTCACTCACTATCGCCTTTGGGCAGATGACAAATTACTTATGGAGATTACGGATAACCGCCACTCCGTCTGCGAGCATCGTTTACCGCAGCCTCTCACCGCTAAGCAGATCAAGCTCGAAATTGTATGCACGGCTGGCGGGATCCCAGCGTTGTATTCACTTAACGTGCGTTAAGCGACTTAGCGAAACCCTGGAGGCGGATGGCGCTTGCGCTTATCCGCCCTCGTTCAGCCGCTATTTTTTGTTGGCTTTAGTCAATTCATGCCTCGCCGCTACAGCCAGAAAGTGTATCCTCCCTGAACACATCAGTAGCCTCTTCTCCCTTATCGATCTTTCCTTCATTTACCCGCATCGCCTCACTCTGCGCAAAATTCTGCATTCCGTGCTGTTGCCCCGTCTGTATCAGGCCGGGCAACTGATGCGTTTTGCCTTCGCGAATCAGGTTCGCTACCGCCGTGGTATTTACCAGCAGTTCATAGAGCGCCACTCGCCCACCCTTCACTGCCGGTAACAGCTTTTGTGCCAGTACGGCTTTAAGGCTGCCTGCAAGCTGGCTGCGAATGTGGCTTTTTTCTTCCGCCGGGAACACGTCCACCAGCCTTTCCACCGCCTGCGCCGCACCGCGTGTATGCAGCGTCGCCAGCACCAGATGGCCTGTTTCCGCCGCGGTTAAAGCCAGGCGTATGGTTTCGCCGTCTCGTAGCTCGCCCAGCAGGATCACATCCGGATCTTCTCGCAGCGCGGCTTTTAACCCGGCGGTGAATGAATGGCAATGCACGCCCGTCTCTCTTTGCTGAATCAGGCATCGCCTGGAGTGGTGCACAAACTCCACAGGATCTTCAAGGGTGAGAATATGCCCATCCAGATGATGATTGAGGTGATCTACCATTGCCGCAAGCGTGGTGGTTTTACCGCTGCCGGTAGCGCCCGTCACCAGAATCAGGCCATCGGGCATTTGCAGTAACGAAGGAATTATCGGCGGGACGCCTAATGCCGCTAACTTCGGGCAGTGGGATGCAAGCAAACGTAACGCGAGAGAGTAGCCCTGGCGCTGACGAAAAGCGTTGACGCGCAGCCGGATATCATCTGCAAGCGTCACGGCAAAATCTACCTGCCCCTTATTCTCCAGTTCTTGCCGTTGCCCCTTCCCAAGCCAGCCCGCAAGCAGGATTTCGGGTTCAGGTGCCGCTTCAGGAAAGCGTTCAAGCCGACCTTGCCTGCGCCAACGTGCAGATTGCCCTGTGCACAGGTGTAGATCGGAAGCGTTATGCTTTACACTAAGGGCCACAATTTCTTCGATATCCATATCACTTTCCAACGTATGAACGAGATAGCGCACAATCTGGCACAGGTTCACCACAAAATCTCAGCGGCGGCATCACGCTGCGGGCGTGCTTCCGAAGAAGTTACTTTGCTTGCAGTCAGTAAAACAAAACCTGCGAGCGCCATCGAAGAAGCGGTTGCCGCCGGGCAGCGCGCTTTCGGGGAGAACTACGTCCAGGAAGGCGTGGATAAAATTCGCTACTTCGCCGAAACCGGCGCTAAGCGACTTGAATGGCACTTTATTGGTCCTTTGCAGTCGAACAAAAGTCGTCTGGTTGCCGAACATTTTGACTGGTGCCATACGGTGGACAGGCTGCGCATCGCCACGCGTCTGAGCGAGCAGCGTCCGGCAGATATGCCGCCGCTTAACGTCCTGATTCAAATTAATATTAGCGATGAACATAGCAAATCCGGGATCGCACTTAGCGAGCTTGACCAGCTTGCGTCTGAAGTCGCCGCGCTGCCGGGTTTGCTGTTACGGGGTTTAATGGCAATTCCTGCGCCAGAACCCGATTATGAACGTCAGTTTGCCGTTTGCAGCCAGATGGCTGCGGCATTCGAGGCGCTCAAAAACCGTTATTCGACGGTCGATACGTTATCTCTGGGCATGACCGATGACATGGAGGCCGCGATTGCCGCAGGCAGCACCATGGTGCGCATTGGAACCGCTATTTTCGGCGCGCGGAGCTATCCTGCTCGCTAATCACTAAATTTTGAGGAACGCCATGCAGATGTTGACCTTCCTGATTTCCACCGTCATTGAGCTGTATGTCATGGTGCTGCTGCTACGCATCTGGATGCAGTGGGCGCGCACGGATTTCTACAATCCCTTTTCACAGTTTGTAGTGAAAGCGACCCAGCCGGTAATCAGTCCTTTACGCCGTTTTATCCCTTCGATGGGACCCGTTGATACCGCCTCGTTGCTCATCGCCTACGTGCTTTGTCTTGTGAAGGCGATGGTGCTGTTCCAGGCTGTCAGCTTCGCGCCGATCATCTGGATTGCCGCCCTGCTGGTGCTGCTGAAAACCGCAGGCCTGCTGTTCTTCTGGGTGATGATTATCCGGTCGCTGATGAGCTGGGTAAGCCAAGGACGCAGCCCGGTTGAATTCGTTCTGATGCAACTAACCGAACCCTTTATGGCGCCGGTACGCCGCATTCTGCCTGCGATGGGCGGCATCGATTTCTCCGGTATGATCGTGATTCTGGCGCTTTACGCGCTGAATATCGGCATTGCCGAACTGCTGGCGCTTACCGGCAATATGCTGCTACCGGGCCTGTGGATGGCGCTTTGAGCGCTGCGAGTCAAACCGCCGACGGGCTGGTTTTGCGGCTGTATATTCAGCCTAAAGCCAGCCGGGATGCTATTATCGGGCTGCATGGCGACGAGCTTAAAGTCGCCATCACCGCCCCGCCGGTAGACGGCAAGGCCAACGCTCATCTGGTAAAATATCTGGCTAAGCAGTTCCGCGTCGCCAAAGGCCAGGTGCTGGTTGAGAAAGGTGAACTGGGCCGCCATAAACAAATTAAGATTATCGACCCGCAACAAATCCCGACGGAAGTCGCGGCATTGCTCGAATAATTATCCAAAATTCACAGGATCCCGCTATGCAAAAAGTTGTCCTCGCTACCGGTAACGCCGGTAAAGTGCGTGAGCTCGCCGATTTACTGCGCGACTTTGGTCTGGACGTGGTGGCGCAAACCGAGCTGGGCGTTGAGTCCGCTGAAGAAACCGGCCTGACTTTTATCGAAAACGCCATACTCAAAGCCCGTCACGCTGCTCAGATTACCGGTTTGCCAGCAATTGCCGATGACTCTGGCCTCGCGGTTGACGCTCTCGGCGGCGCACCCGGCATTTACTCCGCGCGATATGCAGGCGTTGACGCAAGCGATCAACAAAATCTGCAAAAGCTGCTTGCGACGCTCGAAGAGGTGCCTGATGAGCAACGCAAAGCCCGATTCCACTGCGTGCTGGTCTATATGCGCCACGCAGAAGACCCAACGCCGCTGGTATGCCACGGTAGCTGGGAAGGCAAAATCACCCGCGAGACTGCGGGCGCAGGTGGCTTTGGATACGACCCAATATTCTTTGTCCCGGGCGAAGGCAAAACCGCCGCGGAACTGACCCGCGACGAGAAACGCGCTATCTCCCACCGGGGACAGGCTTTGAAACTGTTACTGGAAGCAATGAAAAATGGCTAATTTGCCACCCTTGAGTCTTTATATTCATATCCCATGGTGCGTGCAGAAGTGCCCCTACTGTGACTTCAACTCCCATGCGCTCAAAGGTGACGTACCGCACGACGAGTACGTCGGCCACCTGCTGCGCGATCTGGATATTGACGCGCCAATGGCACAAGGACGTGAAGTAAAGACCATCTTTATCGGTGGCGGTACGCCAAGCTTGCTTTCAAGCGAGGCGATGCAAAACCTGCTCGACGGCGTGCGTGCGCGTTTGCCGCTGGCAGCGGATGCAGAGATCACAATGGAAGCGAACCCCGGCACGGTGGAGGCCGACCGTTTCATAGGTTATCAGCGTGCGGGGGTGAACCGTATTTCAATCGGCGTGCAAAGTTTCAGCGAGCCAAAGCTTAAACGTCTGGGCCGTATTCACGATGCTGGCGAAGCGAAGCGTGCGGCGAATCTGGCGAACGGCCTTGGGCTTCGCAGCTTTAACCTCGACTTAATGCATGGCTTACCGGACCAGTCGCTGGAAGAAGCGCTGGACGATTTACGCCAGGCGATCGCGCTTAACCCACCGCACCTCTCCTGGTATCAGCTGACTATTGAACCCAACACGCTGTTTGGTTCTCGTCCGCCGAAACTGCCAGATGACGACGCGCTGTGGGATATTTTCGAACAGGGCGACAGGCTGCTGACCGCCGCAGGTTATCAGCAGTATGAAACCTCTGCCTACGCCAAACCTGGTTACCAGTGCCAGCACAACCTGAACTACTGGCGCTTCGGGGATTATCTGGGTATCGGCTGCGGCGCGCACGGTAAAATCACTTTTGCCGACGGGCGTATTTTGCGCACCGCCAAAACGCGTCATCCGCGCGGCTATATGGAAGGGAAATATCTCGACCGCCAGCATGATGTGGAACAGGCCGACAAACCGTTCGAGTTCTTTATGAACCGCTTCCGCCTGCTGGAAACCGCGCCGCGCAATGAATTCAGGTTATATACCGGGCTTGATGAGAGGGTTATCCGTCCGCAGTTAGATGAAGCCATTGCGAAAGATTATCTGGTGGAAACAGCGGAGCACTGGCAGATAACCGGGCACGGCAAGCTGTTTTTAAATTCGCTGCTGGAGATTTTCCTGGCGGAGTAAACTGAATTTCGTGGATGGCGCGTTGCTTATCCACCCTACGAAACACGACAAAAAATTGTAGGCGGATAAGCAACGCGCCATCCGCCTCACCCGATTATTTCAGCGTCTCAACCAGCCCTTTACGCTGGCCTTCCAGCGTCACCACTTTGCTGCATACATCGCGGCCAAACTGTTCGAAATCTTTTTCCTGATTTTTCCACTCGTTCTGAATCGAGGTTTGCAGGCCGCCCAGGCTACCCAGCACGCCCTGTAACGGGTTACCGCCACCTTTGAGCACCGCTTTCGCGCCCATCTCATTGATGCTGTCCTGAAGGATACCGCCCATCGCCTGGTTCACAAGCTGCTGGCCGTCGGCACGCACCTGATCGATCGCTTTATAGTGAAAGGTTAATCCGTCCTGACGATGTTCAATAATGCGGTTCATCTGCTCTTTAAGCTGCGCGTCCAGTTTGGTCAGGCGACCACGCATATTGCTGCTCTCGCCCACTTCCTGGGCAATGATTTTATCCAGCGCTACGCGTCCTTTTTCAACGCGACTACGCGCGCCTGCGTCAATCCACGGTAGATCGGTACGCAATGCCTGCTGATAATTAATCGCCAACTGGCGCTGCGTTGCATTCAGGGTGTGGGGCTTACCGTTGAACTGCAGGGTGCCGTCTGGCGCGATAACTAAATTGCCGTTCTCGCCAACCACCTGCACAGACTGCGGGTTAATGACCACGTCGTCGCGCGGGCTCACGCTGCATTTATAGTCGGCCTGCGCCTGCATAGCGGTAAGCAGCAGAACGCCCATCAAAGCCTTACGAATCATAGCTACTCCTGAAAAAAAGGCCGGTTTACACCGGCCTCAGATTGATGACAGACGCCCGAAAAGCGTGGTTTTCGGACGTCTGGTGTAAACCAGAAGATATAGCCCCTGGTTTTTAAAAGCACGGCAAAGCAATTTTAATACCTGAGGACTTTGCCAGCAGACTCAGGCCGGTTTACACCGGCCTGTTTCTATCACAATCAATCCCACCAGACATCGAACAGATCGCTTGTGCGAACATCTTCGAGCTTGTGCTCTTCAAGCCAGTTACGCACCAGAGCCTGATGCTCTTCGGTGCATTTGCCGATCTCCTGCATGCAGATGAGGCCATCCCATGTCAGGTGACCACCGCCATCAAAAGCGAGGCCGTTTTTATCGATGACGTCATTAATAAACGCATCAACGGTTTTATCAATATGTTCTTCCGAGGTGCCTTCCGGGAAACGCCATGCAACTGAGAACCCCAGTTCCTGGAATTCGTCGATATGCATTTTTTTACGCAGACGACGGCTACGATTTTTTGCCATTATTTTACCCTCTCGAACATTAAGTCCCATACGCCGTGACCAAGACGATGGCCACGCTGTTCAAATTTGGTCACCGGACGTGAATCCGGACGCGGTACGTAGTCGTTACTCTCCGACTGGTTTTGATAACCGTCGATAGAAGAGATCACTTCGAGCATGTGTTCAGCATAAGGTTCCCAGTCGGTTGCCATATGGAACACGCCGCCCAGTTTCAGTTTGCGCTTCACCAGCTCCGCAAAAGGCACCTGAACGATACGGCGTTTATTATGACGCGCTTTATGCCATGGATCGGGGAAAAAGAGCTGAACCATGTTTAATGAATTGTCAGGAATCATGTTTTCCAGCACTTCCACCGCGTCATGGCACATTACTCGCAGGTTATCGACACCCGCTTCATGCGCGCTACTCAGGCAGGCACCTACGCCCGGCGAGTGCACTTCAATACCGAGGAAGTTCTGCTCAGGCCTGGCCTGCGCCATAGCCACAAGCGATGAACCCATACCAAAACCGATTTCCAGCGTGACCGGTGCTTCACGACCAAACAGCGCGGCAAAATCGGCAGGCGCGGCCTCATATTCAACGCCCATCACCGGCCAGTAATTTTCCAGCGCGTGCTCCTGGCCCCTGGTCAGGCGGCCCTGGCGGCGGACAAAGCTGCGAATCCGGCGCAGCGCGCGGCCTTCTTCATTAAATTCCGGTGAGATGACGTCATTCTTCATGGTTTTGGCTACGTGTTAGTGTTCGGGAAACGGGCATTATCCAAAGATAGTGTTCAGTTGCAAGAGCAAGCACCGGAAAGTTCCGGTTTACAGCCCTCCGTGGTCTGTGCTGGAATCGGCATCCTGATTTAACCCTTTGCCGGATGCCCCGCGTTGACGATACAAGCGCCCCAATTCGCCCACCAGGTTCTTGACTGGTACCACAAGTACGGGCGTAAAACGCTGCCCTGGCAGCAAGAGAAGACGCCTTACAAAGTATGGCTCTCAGAAGTGATGTTGCAACAAACGCAGGTCACGACCGTTATTCCTTACTTTGAACGCTTTATGGCGCGTTTCCCGGCGGTGACGGATCTCGCCAGTGCGCCGCTTGATGAGATTCTGCATCTGTGGACCGGTCTTGGTTACTACGCGCGTGCGCGCAATCTTCATAAAGCTGCGCAGATGGTCACAAACCAGCACGGCGGCGTCTTCCCGGAAACTTTTGCAGAGGTTGCGGCGTTGCCAGGCGTTGGGCGTTCTACGGCCGGGGCGATTTTGTCGCTGTCGCTCGGTAAACACTTCCCAATCCTGGACGGCAACGTAAAACGTGTTCTTGCGCGTTGCTACGCGGTTGGAGGCTGGCCGGGCAAAAAAGAGGTGGAAAAGCGTCTGTGGGAAATAGCCGAGCAGGTTACTCCCGCGCAGGGCGTTAGCCAGTTTAATCAGGCGATGATGGACCTGGGGGCGATGGTTTGCACCCGCTCGAAGCCCAAATGCGAACTTTGTCCGTTAAACAACGGCTGCGTGGCTTACGCCAGCCAGAGTTGGGCAAGCTATCCGGGGAAAAAACCGAAGGTCACGCTGCCGGAACGCACAGGCTATATGCTGATGATGCAGCAGGCCGATGAGGTGTTTCTCGCGCAGCGCCCTGCCGTTGGTTTATGGGGAGGCCTGTACTGCTTCCCTCAGTTCACCAGCGAAGCAGAACTGCGCGAGTGGCTGGCGCAACGCCACATAAGGGCCGATAATCTCACTCAATTAACCGCCTTCCGCCATACGTTTAGCCATTTCCATCTGGATATAGTGCCAATGTGGCTTCCCGTGCACTCATTCACGGGGTGCATGGATGAAGGAACCGCTCTCTGGTATAACTTAGCGCAACCGCCTTCCGTTGGGCTGGCCGCCCCCGTGGAGCGCCTGTTACAGCAATTACATGCAGAGCCGATAGTGATAAACGCTGTCCGGGCTCTTGAAGAGGAATAATTATGAGCAGAACCATTTTTTGTACCTACCTGCAACGCGAGGCCGAAGGCCAGGACTTTCAGCTCTATCCGGGCGAACTGGGCAAGCGCATCTATAACGAAATTTCCAAAGAAGCCTGGGCGCTGTGGCAGACCAAACAAACCATGCTTATCAACGAACGCAAAATGAGCATGATGAACCCGGAGCACCGCAAAGAGCTGGAAGCCGAAATGGTAAACTTCCTGTTCGAAGGCAAAGAAGTGCATATTGAAGGCTTCACGCCGCCAGAAAAATAATAAAAAAGCCATCGCTCCTTTGAGTCTGCTGACAAGGTCCTGAGATGTTAAAAGTTGCTTTGCAGGTCACTTTAAAAACAAAGGATGATGCCTTCTGATTTACCCAAATACCCGAAAACCATGCTTTTCGAGTGTTTGTCATCAATGTGAAAGGGCCATCGGCCCTTTTTTTGCTAACCACAACATGCCAACACATACATGGAATGATGAAAAAATTTCTCGCGCTAGCTTTGGTCGCCCCGTTGCTCATCTCATGTTCGAGCAAAAAAGAAGACGCCTATAACGAAGCTTTTGTTAAGGACACTAACGGATTTGATATTCTGATGGGGCAATTTGCCCATAACATCGAAAATATCTGGGGCATAAAAGAGGTGCTGATCGCCGGTCCTAAGGACTACGTTAAATACACCGATCAGTATCTGACCCGCAGCCACATCAACTTTGACGACGGCACCATCACCGTTGAAACCATCGCTGGCACCGATCCCGCCGCGCATCTGCGCCAGGCAATCATTAATACGTTGCTGATGGGTGACGATCCCGGCTCAATCGATCTCTATTCCGACGCCAACGACGTGCTAATTTCGAAGATGCCGTTCCTGTACGGGCAGGTTGTCGATAACACAGGTCAGCCGATCCGTTGGGAAGGCCGTGCTGCGAAATTCGCGGACTATTTGCTGCGAACACAGATGAAAAGCCGGACAACCGGCTTGAAAATCGTTTATAGCGTGACGATTAACCTGGTGCCGAACCACCTTGATAAACGTGCCCATAAATATATTGGTATGGTGCGCAAAGCCTCGAAAAAATATGGCGTGGACGAGTCGCTGATCCTTGCGATTATGCAAACCGAATCAAGCTTTAACCCCTACGCGGTAAGCCATGCGGATGCGCTCGGCCTGATGCAGGTTGTGCAGCACAGCGCGGGCGTGGACGTGTTTAAAGCACAGGGGAAATGGGGCAAACCAAGCCGCAGCTACCTGTTCGATCCGGAAAGCAACATCGATACCGGTACCGCGTACCTGTCGATTTTGCAGGACAGCTATCTGAGCGGCATTGATAATCCAACCTCCCGCCGCTATGCCGTTATTACTGCCTA
>DALYUA010000080.1:0-9971 GCA_031993245.1 Buttiauxella sp.
CATCATCGCTTCGTCTACGTGCAGACGACCGGCGGTATCCACCAGCAGCACGTCGAAGAACTTCAGCTTCGCTTCTTTTAGCGCAGCATTAACGATATCTACAGGTTTTTGCCCGGCATCAGACGGGAAGAAATCGACACCGACCTGTTCAGCAAGGGTTTCCAGCTGTTTGATCGCCGCCGGGCGATACACGTCGGCAGAAACAACCAGAACCTTTTTCTTGTGCTTCTCGCGCAGGAATTTGCCGAGCTTACCCACACTTGTGGTTTTACCCGCACCCTGCAGGCCGGCCATCAGAACAACGGCTGGCGGCTGCGCGGCAAGGTTCAGCACGGCATTTTCTTCGCCCATTGCCGCAACCAGCTCGGCGCGAACAATTTTGACGAATTCCTGACCCGGCGTCAGGCTCTTGTTAACTTCATGACCAACCGCTTTTTCTTTTACACGGCTGATGAAATCGCGCACCACCGGCAGCGCAACGTCCGCTTCCAGCAGTGCCATGCGCACTTCGCGCAGCGTTTCTTTAACGTTCTCTTCAGTCAGCCGCCCACGGCCGCTGATATTGCGCAGGGTACGCGACAGACGGTCAGTTAAATTATCAAACATTGTATTTTGCCTAACGTGGTAACTTAGGGCCGCAGTACGCGACACAAAACAGAATTTGGCGGATTATAACATGAAGCCGCCGTGCATGTGATGCAACGGTTAGAGTTGGAGCAGGCGGCAGGTAACGTTATACTGCCTTTTTTCATCTCTGGCTAACTGACCGACACCTTATATGCCTGTTTTCGCACTCCTTGCGCTTGTAGCCTACTCCACCAGCCTTGCGCTGATTATTCCTGGCCTGCTCACGAAGAACAGTGCATGGCGCCGCCTAGCAATTTTATCGGCCGCCATTGCGCTTGTCAGCCACGCGCTGGCGCTGGAAGCCCGCATTTTTGCGGGTGACGGCGGGCAGAACCTTAGCTTGCTGAACGTAGGTTCCCTGGTCAGCCTGATGATCTGTACGGTAATGACGATTGTTGCCTCACGCAACCGCGGCTGGTTACTTTTGCCGATCGTCTACGCTTTTGCGTTGATTAACCTCGCCTTCGCCACTTTCGTGCCTAACGAGTTCATCACCCATCTGGAAACCACGCCGGGCATGATGATTCACATCGGCCTTGCGTTATTTGCCTATGCCACGCTGATTATCGCCGCCCTGTATGCGCTGCAACTGGCGTGGATAGACTTCCAGCTAAAAAACAAAAAGCTTGCCTTTAACGCCGAAATGCCGCCGCTGATGGTTATCGAGCGCAAAATGTTTCACATTACTCAGGTTGGCGTGGTGTTGTTAACGTTGACGCTCTCCACCGGCCTGTTTTATATGCACGATCTCTTCAGCACGGAAAACGTCGACAAAGCCGTACTGTCTATTCTTGCCTGGTTTGTCTACATTATTTTGCTGTGGGGACACTATCATGAAGGTTGGCGGGGCCGTCGTGTGGTGTGGTTTAACGTCGCCGGGGCCGCGATCCTGACCCTTGCCTACTTCGGAAGCCGGGTTCTGCAACAGTTCATTGGCTAATTTTGCAATTTAAAGGACATATCTTTTGGAACACATTTCAACCACCACGCTGATTGTCACTCTGATCGTCATGGTGGTGGTTTCAGCGTACTTCTCCGGGTCGGAAACTGGCATGATGACGCTCAACCGTTATCGCCTGCGCCACCTTGCCAAACAAGGTAACCGTGCCGCTAAACGCGTCGAAAAACTGCTTCGCAAACCAGACCGATTAATTAGCCTTGTGCTGATTGGCAATAACCTCGTCAATATTCTTGCCTCCGCTCTGGCTACCATTGTTGGCATGCGCTTATATGGCGATGCAGGTGTCGCCATTGCAACCGGTATCCTCACCTTCGTGGTGCTGATTTTCGCTGAAGTGCTGCCTAAAACCATCGCAGCGCTTTATCCAGAAAAAGTAGCCTTTCCAAGCAGCGTTCTGCTGGGCCCGCTACAGATTCTGATGATGCCGCTGGTCTGGCTGTTGAATGTCATCACACGCATGCTAATGCGTATGGTGGGCATTAAAACCGATAACGTCATCAGCGCCGCGCTCAGTAAAGAAGAGCTGCGCACCATCGTGCATGAATCCCACGCAAAAATTTCACGCCGCAACCAGGACATGCTTCTTTCGGTGCTGGATCTGGAAAAGATCAGCGTGGATGACATCATGGTTCCGCGCAACGAAATTGTGGGCATCGACATCAACGACGACTGGAAATCCATCGTCCGCCAGCTGACGCACTCCCCGCACGGGCGCATTGTGCTTTACCGTGACAGGCTGGATGACGCTATCAGCATGCTGCGAGTACGCGAAGCTTATCGCCTGATGACAGAGAAGCAGGAGTTTACCAAAGAGACTTTGCTGCGAGCCGCTGACGAAGTCTATTTTGTTCCGGAAGGCACGCCGCTGAGCGTGCAACTGGTGAAATTCCAGCGCAACAAAAAGAAAGTCGGCCTGGTGGTAGATGAATATGGCGATATCCAGGGGTTGATCACGGTAGAAGATATCCTGGAAGAGATTGTGGGCGACTTCACCACCTCAATGTCGCCAACGCTTGCCGAAGAAGTGGTGCCGCAAAACGATGGTTCAGTGATTATTGAAGGCAGCGCTAACGTGCGTGAAATCAATAAGGCCTTTAACTGGACATTACCGGAAGACGACGCGCGTACCATGAACGGCATGCTGCTGGAGGAGTTGCAGGAGATCCCGGCTAACGATACCCGCGTGCGTATTGACCACTACGACATTGATATTCTCGACGTGCAGGACAATATGATTAAGCAGGTACGCGTCACGCCAGTGAAGCCGCTTCGCGAAAGCGTTGAAGAGTAACAATCAAGGCGGGAAAATCCCGCCTTCCGCTACAGTTTACGGGGCAATTTGTCCCCCATTCACATCCAGTATCTGCCCGGTGATAAAACCGCTACAGGCGTGTGAGGCAAAAAACAAAAAGCTGGGTGCCACTTCTTCGCTTTCCCCAAAGCGCCCCATAGGAATGCTTCCTCTGATTTTCTCCCGCAGTTCTGGCGCCTTATCAGCGTGGAAAGGGGTATCTATTGTGCCCGGTGAGACGATATTAAAACGGATATTATCTTTGGTGAATTCCTTTACCCAGTTTCGATGAATATCATGCAGCCAGGCTTTGGAAGCCGCATATATTCCAGCCCCTGGCCCACCGCCTTCTCGCCCGGCAATAGAACCGGTACTAATAACTGAGCTGGTTTCTCCGCGCTGCCCGGCCGCCTGACGCAGCCACGGGATCGCATATTTAGTCATCATTAAGGCTGAGCGGGCGTTCAGGTTCATAACCAGATCGTAAAAATCGTCGTCGATACTTTCCAGTCCTGCTCGTCCCCCAAGCCCACCGGCATTGTTAATCAGCACATCAATGCCGCCGAAACGCTCGACAAAAGCATTCACCAGCGACTGACAGCCAGCGGAAGTCGTAACGTCGTTCTGGAAATAAGCCACGTCGCCTTCACGCGCAAGCTCTGTCAAAGTGGCGTTAAAGCTTTCGGCACTCCTTCGGCCATTAACCCCCACCATCGCACCATGACGAAGAAACATTGCCGCAGCGGCCAGGCCAATCCCACCGGTTGAACCGGTAATCAATACTCGCTTACCACGTAAATCAGAGAACATATCACTTCCTTCATATCGGTAAAAAAACTGGTTATGCCCGGTCGGAGCTTTTCGATAGCAGCGTCGTCTGCTCAGCTGCGTTCAACCGTCCAGGCCCGGCGCTGCGCAACAGTGCCCAGCCAAACAAAATGATTGAGAGGGCGCAAAGCAGGAACAACGCTCTCCCCCACAGCGGGTTAGGTATCAGGATCATCAGCAGTAAACCGGCCCCCATGACCATGGAGATCTTGCCAATTTTACTGCGCTGTAGATGGTCGAACTCATCCTGTTCACGATCGGCATAAACAGGGGTTTCCATATTAGTGAAGAAGGTCGTAAGCACTTTCTGGCGGGACAATCCTGGCTCACGCCAGAAGAGGGTCGTCAGGCAGAAGAAACCGCCGGTAAACACCAGGTGAGAGAAAATGTTCCATACGGCGGAGGCATCTTTTAGCTCGCGACTGGTAAGCGTCAGGCCTAACAACTGTGTGACATCGGCAACGGTATACCAGTGGGTAATAATCCAGGAAACAGCGAGTCCGAAAACGACCGTTCCCCAGGCAGCCCAGTCAGGCGTTCGACGAATGAACATGCCGAAAAATAGCGGCACAATAATCGGCGCCGACATCAGCGTGCCTACCTGAATCATCAGATCGAACAGGCTGAGACTTTGCAGCGACTGCATATACTGCGCGACCAGGATCACCAGCACGCCGTTGACGATACAGGCGGCCTGCCCCACTCTTAGCTGATAATGCTCGCTCTTCGGCTGGTGACGATTGATAACCGGCGTCCAGAAGCTACGAACAAAAATACCGGAATTACGATTAAGCGCCGTGTCCATCGACGACATCGTTGCTGCAAACAGCCCTGCCATCAGCAAGCCCACCGTTCCCTGAGGCATAGCCCGCTCTGCAAAGACCAGGTATGCCGCGTCGCCGGCATTTTTTCCCAGTTCCTGGTGCGCCTGAGCTGCATCCGGGTAAAGCACGGCCGTAGCCCACGGCGGGATAAACCAAATCAGGGTGCCAAACAGCATCAATAACAGCGCAAACAAGGCGGCTTTTTTCGCATTCTGGCTGTCTTTAGCATTCAGATAGCGGTAGGAGTCCTGCAGGTTATTGAAACTCTGAATCTGTTTAATAAAGAAAAAGATAAAGCAGACGATCATTATCGAAATGTAATGCGGCCCGGTATCAGGCCCGGTAAAGAAGCCGGATGGAAACTGTGTCACCAGATTCACCGGACCACCGACTTTGAACAAGGCTACTGCGGCACACAGCACTGAGATCAGCGCCACAATCAGGGTTTGAACAAAATCACTCGCCACCACGCCCCAGGATCCGCTTAACAGTGAAATAAGCAGAACCACCAGCCCGGTACACCACAGCGTCATCGTTAAATCATATTTGAATACCGCACTTGCAAACACGGCGAGGCTGTTAAGCCATACGCCAGCGTTCAGAATGCTTAAAGGAATCAGCACCCAGGTAAAAAACTGTTCATTACGTGGCCCAAAACGATGCTTAATCGCTTCGGTAGGCGTATCTACACGCAGCTGGCGGAAGCGGGTTGCAAACCACCACCAGGCAACGATATATCCCAGCACGTTCCCTACGAATACCCCTACAGCAGTAAATCCGTAGCGATATGCCTGCCCTGCCGCGCCGGTAAATGTCCAGGCGCTGAACTGCGCCATAAACGCCGTCGCGCCAACCATCCACCATAGCATTCGACCGCCGCCGCGAAAGTAGTGGCTGGATGAGCCAGTGCCCATTTTTTTGAATGCGTAACCGATCGCAATCATCAGCACGAAGTAAACAATCATCACCAGTATATTTATGTCCATGCCATCATTCTCTTAGTCAAACGACAGAAGGTAAGCACCAGCTTTTATCCTTTTGTATGACTAGTAAACCCCAGGATGATAGTTATGAGACCAAGCTCACTTAATGCACAATCCGTCATTTTTCCGTCTGGATTATGGGCATTTGTTATGCCATCGTTACTTAAAAACCACCTTTAGTCATACTAATAGGCTCGACATTTTTCGGAGAAATTTTTGCGATTAAAGCGGCCATGACTTTCCCTGGGAGTTATTTCATGACTCAATACGCCCCGTTGTTCCTTAGTGAGGCTGATTGCCAGCAATTGCGCAGGCAACTGAAAGATGACTCACTTATTGGTCATACGTTACGCAAGCAAATCGAAGAACTGGAACGCTATCTGACAACATCAATCAGCATACCTGGCCACGGCGAGGGCGGCGGAGAAGAACATACCCGCCATAAGCTCAACTACCGCTACATGAATCTGGCTGGCCGTTTGTGGTTGATTACCGGTGAAACACGCTATTGCGAGTTTGTGAGCACCCTGCTGTTGCGTTATGCAGAACGCTATCCGACCCTGGGGCGCGCTGTCAGTAAAGACTCCAACCCTCCGGGACGGCTGTTTCACCAGACATTAAACGAGCATATGTGGTTGCTGTACGTCAGCGAGGCTTATCACTGCGTTCGCCCCACGCTTGGCCAGGCACAGCAAGAATCTATCGAAACAAACCTTCTTCGCTTAATGGCTAATGAAGCAACGACGCTTCACGCCAGCACATTTGACATCGTCCATAATCACGGTCTGTGGTCAGTGGCGGCGGTTGCCATATGTGGCTATGTGCTTAATGACCAGGGGTTGGTGGATAAGGCGCTGTATGGCCTGAAAATGGACAGCAGCGGTGGTTTCTTTGCGCAACTTGATGGGTTGTTCTCTCTCGATGGTTACTACATCGAAGGATCTTATTACCATCGCTTTGCCTTACGTCCCCTGCTTTTACTGGCTGAGGCAATAGAACGCCGCCAGCCTGAGCTGCACATTTATCAGTACCAACATCAGTTGATTCGCCGCGCTTGCTACGCTCTGTTTGCACAGGTGCTCCCGGATGGCACCTTCCCCGCGCTTAACGATGCCTCAAAGACTATGAATATTCAGGATGAGGGGGTCGTGATGGCCGTCAGCGTTTGCTGGCAGCGCTATGGCAAAAATGCCCAACTGAAATCTCTGGCGCAGCGTCAGAACAGCGTCTGGATCGGCTCAGGGGCGCTCCAGTTGATCGATGAACAATCGACGATTCAGGAGGGCTGGAAACCGCAAAGTGTGTTATTACGCGACGGGGCTGATGGCGATCGAGGCGCCCTGTCCATCCTGCGGTCTGAAGATAGCGAAGCGGATGAGAACGTGGCTTTGCTGTGGTACGGACAGCACGGAAGCATTCCGCAGCTACACTCAGCCCTGAACCACGGACATTTCGATGGTCTGCATCTGAGCCTGTTTAATCGTGGGCGGGAATTTTTACGCGATTATGGATTTGGGCGCTGGGTCAACGTGGAGCCCAAATTTGGCGGACGTTACATCCCCGAAAACAATAGTTATTGTAAGCAGACGGTTGCCCACAATACCGTGGTAGTCGATGAACAAAGCCAGAACCAGGGGCAAAGCGCGCAGGCTGAAACTCGCTGGGGGAAAACACACTTCTTCATCATCGATGCCGATGCAGGTCAGGCCACAAGTGCTTTTATTCGTGACTACTATCCCGGCATCGACATGCAACGAAGCATTTTTATGTTGCCGGTTGAGGGTATTGCGAAACCGCTAGTTATCGATTTATTCCAGATATTTAGTCACGACCCGCATCAGTATGACTATTGCCTCCATCCCAGAGGCCAGCTGATTGAAACTACCGGGAAGCTTGTCACCCACGAACAGTGGAGGCCACTTGGCGAAGCGAATGGTTATCAACATCTGTGGGACTGCGCCAGAATTTCTGTAGCGGCGGAAGAGTCCGTACGTATTACCTGGCTTGATGAAAATACGTTTTACAGCGCGGTGAGCGCCATGCCAACAGGTGGAGAAACTATTATCGCCAGAACCGGCGCAAGCGATCCGAATTTCAATTTGCGCCAGGAACCCGCCTGGCTGTTGCGAAGCCGCGGGCGCTGTATGCTTTTCGCAACGGTATTTGAAACCCATGGCTATTTTGATGAAGCCAGTGAAACCTCTGTAAATGCGCGCGGAAAGGTTTCGCGCGTGAAAATGCTGCACAGCAGCCGCGAGAAGGTAGAAGTTTCAGTAGAGCTGGCAGATCGACGCCATTTGATCCTCACGCAACACAATGCGGAGCTGGAAGATGAAATGGGCTCGTTTGATGTCCGTTGGGTGCGCGAATAGCTCTGTCAGAGACGGTGTTTACTGCTTTTCATCAGGCCCAGTGACGCTTCATAAGCGGCCTGGGCATCCCCGATCATAATGGCCTGATAAATCAGATGATGATCGTTCAGGCACATTCCTCCGGCGGCTGAGGAATAGCTGATAAACCATTTAAATACCGTGGTCAGCACGTTGCCAAACGGCATGTAGAAACAATTTCCCGATGACAGAAAGATCATACGGTGAAACTGTGTATCAATGTTCACCCAGGCTTCCGGTTCAAAATCCTCAGCAACCCGACACATCTCACGGTAAATTTTTGACAGCTCAATCCGCTGTTCTTTCGTCGCGTTAGTGGCGGCCAGCATAGTGGCGTGAGGCTCAATGACACGCCGGAAATCAAGAAACTGATGGTACATCTCTTCCGTTGCTTCAATACCGCTCAGCCATTCCAGCAGCTGTACGTCAAGAATATTCCAGAAAGTGCGTGGGCGCACGCGGGTGCCGATTTTAGGCCGCGATTCCAGCAATCCCTTTGAGGAGAGTAGCTTTAAAGCCTCGCGCAGCGCAGTGCGGCTAACGCCAAACTGCTCACACAGATCAACTTCACTCGGCAAAATCGTACCGGGCAAAATTTTACCTGACAGGATCTGGCGGGCGATTTCGCTGGCGATTTGCAGATCCAGCCCACGAGTTACACTGGAGATTGCGTTGAACTGCATGCTATTTGTCATACCTGATGATAAATGGTGGGTTAACTATACAGGACAACCTCCAGGCAGGCCACGTTTACCCTTGCCAGAGTTCGCTTTTACAGCGGCTTATGTGAGATGGAAGGCGGACTACAAGAAATGAAACCGGGAAGTCAGGCCAGTCATATAACCGGCCTGATTTAATACTTACGCTTTTGCTTTAGCCACGGAAACCATAGCCGCGCGAAGGGTACGTCCGTTAAGGGTATAACCCTTCTGCATCACCATCAGTACGTGATTTGGCGCAACCTCTTCAGATTCGACCATGGCAATCGCCTGGTGAACATCCGGGTTGAACGGCACATTAATATCGCCAACCACTTCCACGCCAAACTTGCGAACCACATCCAGCATCGATTTCTGAGTCAGCTCGATTCCTTCGACCATAGCTGCCAGATCCGGGTTGGATTTGTCAGCCACTTCCAGGGCGCGATCGAGGCTATCAATCACCGGCAGCAGCTCATTGACGAATTTATCCAGCGCAAATTTGTGCGCTTTTTCGATATCCATGTCGGTGCGACGACGCAGGTTTTCCATCTCAGCTTTGGTACGCAGCAGGCTGTCACGCTCGCGCTGCTGGACTTCTTCCAGCTGTGCAGTCAGATCGGCAATTTGTTCGTCGCGCGGATCCACCTCGACGCCTTCTACGGCCTCTACTTCCTCGTGGCTTTCCATTGCAATTTCTTCCGGGACTTGCTCGTCTGGTGTTTTCTGTTCTTTACTACTCATGAAATTCTCCGCGTTTTTAGCATTCATCTCGCTGGTTCGCTTATTATGGGGATCAGTTTCCGGGATTCAAGGGAACGTGACATATTGTCATAAACGTCTGCGTATAAGGACCACCACGATGACTACCAGAATAGCGAACACTCATTTCAGTTGTATTGGCATTGTCGGGCATCCACGCCACCCTACGGCACTGACCACGCATGAAATGCTCTACCGTTGGCTATGCGAAAAGGGCTACGACGTCATTGTGGAACAGCAAATTGCCCAGGAGCTGAACCTTAAAAATGTCAAAACCGGCACGCTGGCGGAAATCGGCCAGCTTGCCGATCTCGCCGTGGTGGTCGGCGGCGATGGCAATATGCTTGGCGCGGCACGGGTGCTTGCGCGTTACGACATCAAAGTCATCGGCATCAACCGTGGCAACCTCGGCTTCCTCACCGACCTCGACCCCGATAATGCGCAGCAACAGCTGGCAGACGTGCTGGAAGGCCATTACATCGCTGAAAAACGCTTCCTGCTGGAAGCCCAGGTGTGCCAGCACGACACGCCAACCCGCCTGAGCACCGCCATTAATGAAGTGGTGCTGCACCCCGGCAAAGTTGCGCATATGATGGAATTCGAAGTC
>DALYUA010000081.1:0-9898 GCA_031993245.1 Buttiauxella sp.
CAAAATACTCCGTTCTCGAACAGGCCTCCCGTACCCGCACGCTGACGGATGATGAAAAATCCCTGCTGGCGAACAAGGACAAGGTACTGGCTCAGGCGGAAATCAATGCCCGCCTCGGCGATCAGATTATTATTCAGGAAAGACTCAACCGCCTGCAGGATACGTCGCAGAAATATGTAACGCAGATGGGGGAGAAAACGCAGGCACTTACAGACAGTAGTGGTCTGAGCAGCCGGCAGGCACAACGCCGTATGGAAGAAGCACAGCTATTGCAGGGCTGGAAAAATGCTGGCGGCTCTGAAGGTGACAGTGGTTACCGGAACGAACTGGAAGCGCTGCACAATTATTATGGTGAACAGGACAAGCAGCGCGGCGACTGGCTGGCGGGTGCGAAAACGGCCTGGGCTGATTATGCAGACTCAGCAGCGGATGCGTACGGCCAGATGAAATCTGTCGGCGCTGCAGCGTTTGACGGACTGGGCAACAGCCTTGCTGACATGGCGATGAAAGGGAAAGCGCGCTTTTCCGATCTCACTAAATCTGTTCTGGGAATGCTGACACAAATCCTGATGAAGCAGGCGCTGGTTGGTATGGTCAGCTCCGCAACGACAGCTATGGGCTTTGCAGGCGGCGGTTATACCGGCTCTGGCGGAAAGTATGAACCTGCAGGGGTGGTCCATCGCGGGGAATTTGTTTTCACCAAAGAAGCAACCAGCCGGATTGGCGTCGGGAATCTTTATCAGATGATGCGTGGTTATGCCTCGGGTGGCTACGTTGGAAACTCATCATCTTCTGCCGCTGCGCCGTTAGGGGTCAGCGTCTACGCACCGGTTACCGTGCAGAATCCTCAAAACTCTGAGCAACAAACCAATGGCGATCAGCTGGGGCGGGCCTATCAGCAGGTGATCAATCAATCTGTGACAGAAGGGATCGCCAAAGCAATACGCCCGGGCGGCCTTATCTGGAATGCCAATAACCGCAGGTAGTTACTAATGACAATAGAAGCCTTTATCTGGGGGATCCAGTCCGCCAGCCAGCCCACAACAAAAAGCAAGGACACCATTCGCAAAGCGCAATTCGGTGACGGATACGCGCAGGTCACCGGCTCCGGCCTGAATGATGAAACGCTGAGCTACGAATATTCCTTCACGGGCAGGCCTGAAAAAGGCTTAGAGATTTATGCCTTTCTGAGACGCCATAAAACAAAAGCCTTTTCGTTTACCCCTCCATTTGGCGAGCTGGCATTGTGGCGGGTGGAAGCAGACAGCCTTCAGAAAGTAGTGAAAAGCAAAACGGTCATGACCATTACCGCAACATTTGAACAGGCGTATGCACCATGAGCATTAACAGCGATTATCAAAAACTTGAACCGGGTAATACGGTCCGGCTCTTTGAAGTTGACGGCACAGCCTTCGGAACTGGCGAAGTGCTGCGCTTTCACGCATATAACATCCCGCATACCGAGGCGGAGATTCTGGCCGCAGGTGGTGATGAATCGAAGCTCTTGGCTAAATCGATCTGGTGGCAGGGAGAGGAATATAAAGCGTGGCCGTGCCAGATTGAAGGTATCGAAGCGTCCACTGATGGCACAAGCGCACAACCTAAGTTATCTGTAGCCAACCTTGACGGCTCAATTACGGCGCTGTGTCTGGCATATGATGACCTGTTGCAGGCTGTGGTCACCATTCACGACACGCTCGCTCAGTATCTTGATGCGAAAAACTTTCCTGCCGGCAACCCTGGCGCCGATCCCACGCAGGAGAAATTGCAGGTTTATTACATAGACAGCAAGAGTGGCGAAAATAACCAGGTCGTTGAGTTCACGCTGAGCAGTCCGATGGACCTGCAGGGGTTGATGATACCGACACGGCAGCTTCACTCGCTTTGCTCCTGGTCCATTCGTGGCAAGTACCGGACTGGCGATGGCTGTGACTATGCCGGAACGCGCTACTTTGACGAGAAGAATAATCCCGTTGACGATCCGTCGCTCGATAAGTGCAGCGGCACGCTTACGGGCTGCAAGCTGCGCTTTGGTGAGAACAACGAACTGCCGTTTGGCGGATTCCCCGGCACTTCTCTTATCCGGAGCTGACCATGCGAAAGAAAACCCTCGATGCCATCATGTCGCATGCGGCCGCCGAGTATCCGCGGGAGTGCTGCGGGGTCGTGGCACAGAAAAGCCGGGTCGAGCGATATTATCCGTGCAGGAATCTGGCTACGGAGCCGACGGAGCATTTTCATCTGAGCCCGGAGGATTACGCCACGGCGGAGGACTGGGGAACGGTAATCGCCATAGTGCACAGTCACCCGGACGCGACCACACAGCCGAGCGAGCTGGATAAGGCGCAGTGCGACGCCACGCTGCTGCCCTGGCATATTGTGAGCTGGCCGGAGGGGGATTTGCGAACCATTCAGCCTCGCGGCGAACTGCCGCTGCTCGAGCGTCCGTTTGTGCTCGGCCATTTTGACTGCTGGGGCCTGGTGATGAGCTACTTTCGCCAGCAGCACGGCATCGAGCTGAAAGATTACCGCGTCGATTATCCGTGGTGGGAAGACCAGTACGCCGATAATTTCTATCAGGATTGCTGGTACGAGTGTGGTTTCCGGGAGTTCACCGGCGCACCGCAGCCCGGCGATATGGTCATCATGCAGGTGCAGGCGAATAAGTGGAACCATGCCGGGATTTTGCTGGAAGGTAACATGCTGCTGCACCATCTGTACGGACATCTCAGCCAGCGCGTGCCCTACGGTGGTTACTGGGTTGATCGGACAATGAAAATTTTACGTTTAAAAAATCTGATGTAACGAAATTAGCCTCGCGAATGCGGGGCTTTTTTATACCTGCAATAAACCACCCGCGCTTCACACGCGCATATTACAATCCTAGAGCCTACAGAAAGCGAGCCTGAGAGTTAGTTGTACTCTGGGGCGGCTATCTCTGTGTGACAGGCTCACTTTCTATAGGTAAACCTCATGCAATATCCAACCGTATCAGTAAACGGCGTTTCCGTTCGCGTCGACAACGAAGGGCGCTACAACCTTAACGATCTTCACGCGGCGGCTGTCGCAAACGGTGAGGCAACAGAAAACCAACGTCCAAGTCAGTTTATGCGAAGCCGCCAGGTCCGTAATTTTGTAGATACTTTAACCAGAGTGCAAAAATGCACGGCGGTAAAAACCATCAATGGCGGCCTTAATCACGGCGTTTGGGCTCTGGAGTTGGTAGCAATACGATATGCAGCATGGCTTAGTGCTGAATTTGAAATCAGGGTGTATCAGACATTTCAGGCGCTGGTGAGAAAGGGATTTGATGCCATGTCCCGCCTGAACAAAATCGACCATGTTATCAACACCGAAACCAAAGCTATCAGCCGGTGCGCCAGCCAGATGGCAAAATGGGGTGCTGGTGGGCGTAAGCGCCTGCTTCTTTCCGCGCGAGAGCGCGTTGCGGATGAGGTGCAGATGTACCTGCCAGGGATAGCCTGACCCAATAAGTTAAATACCCGCTTAACTGCGGGTTTTCCCGTTGCCTTTCCCACGTGTTAGGATTACTCCTAACTTTTACCAATGGGGATAGGAATATGAAATTACTTTGGGGCATCAGCGCCTTGTTTTCTGTGATGGGTTTTTTCCAAGGCGTAGTTATGGTATTCGGTGCAAATGGTGCACCTCAGCAGGCGGCTGGAGCTGCAATGGGATTGGCGTTGTCAGTTATACCTTACTGTTTCTGTCGCGCGCTACAGCAAATGAAACCTCGTGAAGTTGTGGTAAAAACTGAATAGGCAGCTAAATGAAAAAGATACTTCTGACTTTGGCTATCGTTGGGTTGTCTGGATGCATGGCTAGCTCGCTTGAAAGTCAAAAACCAATATATGAAGGACATTCCAAAAAAGATGCTGATACATTAAATCGTTGTCTGGCCCCAAAGTGGGTTGAATTACGGCCGTCGAGTTCAAGCATACCTACCGAGACAGGCTACAAGATTACAGCCACGGATGATATTTTTGGCGCCTTGGCAATTGCGAACGTCGATAAAGATAACTCTGGCGGAAGTAATGTATCAGTTTATGCGGTAGCCAAAGGATGGAATGACCACTGGGGCAACGCAGCCCGATCCTGTATGTAATGTCCGCATAAATTAAATATTAACCACCTTCGGGTGGTTTTTTATTTCTGGAGAAAACATGCAAACTATTGCAGAAGAAAAGATGGTAACCATCGAATTATATGGGCAATTAGGTAAGCTATTTGGAAAATCTCATCAGCGGTTTGTTAGTACAAATGCTGAGGCAATACATTCTTTATGTAAGACTTTGGATAATTTCGAAAGGTTCCTTAATACCAGTAAACTCAGAGGACTAACGTTTGCTGTTTATCGGGGTAAGAAAAACATCGGTCTTGATGATATTGGCTATCCCGTAACGGGAGAAGTTATAAAAATTGTACCTCATATCATTGGCAGTAAAGAAGCCGGGGCTCTTCAAACCATCCTTGGGGCTGTTTTGGTGGTTGCAGGTGTCCTTATAGGCTACTTCTCAGCAGGAACACTATCAGCATTTGGATACGGAATGGCGAAGTTTGGGGCAGCCATGATGCTCGGCGGTGTTGTTCAGATGTTATCACCACAACCCGCAGGCCTCGCCAGCAAGCAAAGTGCTGACAACCAGGCATCCTATGCCTTCGGTGGTGTGACGAACACTGCCGCTCAGGGCTATCCGGTACCGCTCGGTTACGGCAAGCGCCGCATCGGTGGGGCGATTATTTCGGCGGGAATTTACGTTGGAGATCAGCAGTAATTAAACAGTGAGCCGAAAGGCGGGAGAGATTTATGACTTTAGAGCAACGAGTTGAAGCGCTGGAAAAAATGATTGCTGGTATGAAAGAAGCGGCCAATAATCAGGCCGCAAAATATTTTGATGCTTCTATGAGAATTTTTATTCGATAGGGATTAATTTTAAGTTGCGTACTATTTCCTGCATTTCTGGCGACTGAACCTGCTCAAGATTATTGATAATAATTTGACGTTTTCCCGGTTCGAGCATTGCGAATACGGAAATAGCAAACTGCTTTAATGCAACAAATTCCATTGCAATTTCATTGGGGATTTTTTCATTCATTGTAAATCCAAAACCAATATCCTTGTGACCAACTTCTAAGTTTTCCATTTGTTTTCCTTGTCTCAGAGGTAATCAGCCATCCCTCATTGCTGTGTGCGCCTGTGCCGCAAACACTGGCGGGCTGAATATGCACAGTAACCAGGGATTAAGCACCGCAACATCCTGATATTTGATCAGCTATCAACCTTAGCCGCCATCGTGCGGCTTTTTTTATGGGCGCAATATGGCAAAAGCAATCGCAATCAAAGGGCGCAAAGGTGGCGGCTCAAGCTCGCGCACGCCCACAGAACAGCCGGACGATTTACAGTCCATCGCAAAAGCCAAACTGCTTATTGCCTTGGGCGAAGGTGAATTCGGTGGCGAGCTGGACGGCAAAAGCATATTTCTTGATGGCACGCCGCTGGAGAACGCGGACGGCTCTCAAAATTTCAGCGGTGTGGCGTGGGAGTTTCGCTCAGGAACCCAGGCGCAAAAATACATCCAGGGCATGCCCGGTACCGAAAATGAAATCAGCGTAGGTACCGTGGTGAAAAGCTCCGTTGCATGGACCCATACCTTCACCAACACGCAGCTTTCTGCCGTTCGCCTGCGCCTGAAATGGCCGTCACTGTTTAACCAGGAAGATGATGGCGACCTTGTCGGTTACTCCATCAAATATGCTATTGATCTGCAGACAGACGGCGGCACATGGCAGACGGTTGTTGATACTGCCGTGACGGGCAAAACCACATCCGGTTACGAGCGCAGCCATCGTATCGATTTGCCGCAGGCTGGCAGCACCTGGACCGTGCGCCTGCGCAAAATCACCGCCGATGCGAACAGCGCAAAAATTGGCGATGCGATGACGCTGCAGAGCTACACCGAAGTCATCGACGCCAAGCTTCGCTATCCCAACACAGCGCTGCTGTATATCGAGTTTGATTCGAGTCAGTTCAACGGCAGCATCCCGCCGATATCCTGCGAACCGAAGATGCGCGTGATCCGCGTGCCGGATAATTATGACCCCGCTACCCGCAGCTACAGCGGCACCTGGACTGGTTCATTCAAGTGGGCATGGACAGATAACCCGGCGTGGATTTTTTACGACATTGTTGTCACCGATCGATTTGGTCTGGGTAACCGTCTGACAGCGGCGAACATCGATAAATGGACCCTTTATCAGGTGGCCCAATACTGCGATCAGATGGTCCCGGACGGGAAGGGAGGCAGTGGTACCGAGCCGCGCTACGTCTGCAACGTTTACGTTCAGAGCCGCAACGATGCCTATACCGTCCTGCGTGACTTCGCGGCCATTTTCAGGGGAATGACCTACTGGGGCGGCAATCAAATTGTTGCGCTCGCGGACATGCCCCGTGATATCGACTACAGCTACACCCGCGCCAACGTTATCGACGGTATTTTTAACTACTCCAGCAGCACTACCAAAAACCGCTACACAACTGCGCTGGTGTCCTGGTCCGATCCGGACAACGCCTATGCGGATGCGATGGAATCCGTATTTGAGCAGGATTTGGTATCACGCTACGGCTTCAACCAGCTCGAGCTGACCGCTATTGGCTGTACCCGGCAGAGCGAGGCAAACCGCAAGGGGCGCTGGGGCATCCTGACAAATAACAAAGACCGTGTCGTGACGTTTTCTGTCGGACTCGACGGCATGATCCCTCAGCCGGGTTACGTTATCGCCGTGGCCGATGAGATGCTATCCGGGAAGGTCACGGGCGGCCGTATACGTTCTGTAAGTGGGCGCGTGATTACACTCGACCGCAAACCAGATGCGGTGGCAGGCGATCGCCTTATCCTTAACCTGCCATCCGGCGCGGCGCAGAGCAGAACCATTCAGGCCGTAAACGGCAATGCCGTGACGGTTACAGTCGCGTATGGCGAAACCCCGCAGGCGGAAAGCGTCTGGGTCGTTGAATCTGATGAGCTCTATGCGCAGCAGTATCGCGTGGTGAGCGTGACAGATAATAACGACGGCACGTTCACTATCTCCGGTGCGTATTACGATCCGGATAAATACGCACGTATCGATACCGGCGCGCTGATTGATGAACGCCCGATAAGTGTTATCCCTCCGGGCAACCAGTTCCCGCCGGATAATATCGTTATCAGTTCGTTCTCTGTCGTTCAGCAGGGCATCAGCGTTGAAACCATGCGTGTGAGCTGGGATCAGGCCACGAATGCCATTTCTTATGAGGCACAGTGGCGCCGCAACGATGGCAACTGGGTCAACGTGCCGCGCAGCTCGACCACCTCGTTTGATGTGCCGGGCATTTACGCGGGACGCTATCTTGTGCGCGTCCGCGCAATCAACGCGGCGGAGATTTCCAGCGGCTGGGGCTATTCGGACGAGAAAACGCTGACCGGCAAAGTGGGTAATCCGCCGAAGCCCGTCGGGTTCACGGCTTCGGATAACGTTGTATTCGGCATCGAGCTGAACTGGGGGTTTCCGGCCAACACCGGCGACACACTGAAAACGGAAATTCAGTACAGCACCACGGCGACAGGAGACTCTCCGATGCTGCTGGCCGATGTTCCTTATCCCCAGCGCAAGTATCAGCAGATGGGCCTGAAAGCGGGCATCACGTTCTGGTACCGCGCGCAACTGGTCGACAAAACAGGTAACGAGTCAGGTTATACCGACTGGATAAGAGGCCAGTCCAGTATCGACGTGTCTGATATCACCGAAGCCATTCTTGATGAGATGAAAGATACAGAGGTCTTCAAGGAGATGATCGAGAGCGCGGTGGACAGCAATGAAAAAATTGCTGACATGGCGAACGATATCAAGCAGAACGCTGACGATCTGGAGCAGCAGGCACTGGAAATACAGCAGAATGCCGACGGGCTGGCGCAGGCCGCAGTGAAGATTGATGAAATCAGCGTATCAATGGACGGTTTGTCCGGCGGCGTCAAAAACTCATCTATCGCTGTGATTCAGAACAGCCTGGCGCATGTGACAAGCCGTCGATCGCAGACTGCAACGAACAGCGGCAATGTCGCCAGCATCGACCGTGTTGACACCACGATAGCTGACGCAAGCCAGGCAGTAGCCCGCGCGCTGGTGACGCTGGATGCTTCTGCAGGCAGCAATGTATCGAATGCCACCGACCTGACTGAAACCCTGGCTGACTTCACACAGGCTTCAGCGACAAAAATAAACTCACTTACGGTGACGGTAAACGGCCAGACTGCGGCTATTACTGAGACCGCTACGGCTGTCGCTGACATTAACGGCAACATCAATGCGATGTACAACATCAAAGTCGGTGTGGCCGCTAACGGTCAGTATTACGCCGCGGGCATGGGGATCGGGGTGGAAAATACGCTAGGCGGCATGCAATCGCAAGTCATCTTCCTTGCTGACCGCTTCGCAGTGACGTCGCAGGCTGGCAGCACTGTTTCATTGCCGTTTGTTATTCAGAACGGACAGACATTTATCAATGATGCGTTCTTCAGGGATGCAAGCATTCAGTTCGGGAAAATAACTGATTCACTGCAGTCATCAAACTATGTCGCAGGTACTGCGGGCTGGCGCTGGGGCAAGGATGGCACTACGCAAAACTATGGCAGCGACAGCGCAGGCGGCATGAAGCAGACCAACGTCACAATAAGCATCCGGGATACAACCAGGCTTCGTGTGCAGATTGGTAAAATTACGGGAGTGTTTTAATGGCGTACGGGATTCAGACGTGGGACGCGAACGGTAACCCGAATAACTACGGTCTTGTGCCGATCAGCGTGCTGGGATTCTTTGCAGTTAACCAGAATCAACAATCGGGATCGGTATCGTATACAGTGCCTGCCGGTTTTGTAATGGATATTTTGCAGGTTAGCTCCGGAGAGACATACAGCCAGACCCGCCGGACGGTCACAGTATCGGGCGGGAGTATTTCTATCGGTGCGGCGGCAGATACAAACTTTGGGGCGAATACCTACCCGGCAATCGCCGGGTTTATTATCGCATTTTTGAGGGCGGCATAATGGCAGACTGGGGAGCGCTTCTTACCACAGACAACGGCGCGCCGTTTATTACGCCACAATCAATTCCCCTGGCGCTGATTGGCAAACAGTCGGTAGCGTTAAAGACCGGAGCGGGTGAAATCACAACGATATCGCAGGCAATACCCGCAGGGCGTCCGGTAATTCCGTTTGTGTGCTCAACCGTTAATTGCGTGTTGAGTTATACCGTCAGTGGCAATACGTGCACGGTTTCCGCCAGCGCACCAGCCGGTGCGGGCACGGTGCATGTATATTTCTTCACGATATTTGCGCAGCCTTTACCTGCATGGGGAATAGCAATATGGGATGAGCAGGGAACGTGCGTTCTGACAAACGAAACCCGAGTGCTTACTGATATCGAGGCCATCGGTACTAATGGCAGTGATACATCCGGAGGGTATAACATAAACGTTACGCGCTCCGGAAAAGTAGGTATTGTGCCGTCAATGTGTGGGCTTGTGACAGGCGTCATCACATCGGGTGGTACAAGGCCGTACATGTCTCAATACTTTTTCTCAGCGGTATACAGCGGAGGAAATACCAAAATAAATGTTGCGACCTCTAATGGCTCTCCATCGGGCACTGTAACAAACATTGCATATCACAATATGCGTAATCGGGTATATGCACTGAATCTTGATAATTACGATTAATTTGATTGATCGGTATAAACGATCAATTACGGCAAATAGATCTATGAAACCAATTATCTATATCCGCTCAATATTGATACTTTTATTTAAATAATGATTGAATTTGGATTAATAATGAAAGAATTT
>DALYUA010000082.1:0-9882 GCA_031993245.1 Buttiauxella sp.
GCCATATTGTGCTGCCGCCATTGCTCAGGCGTGGCGATAAAAAGAGCGATGACTTTAGCCTGCGGCTCGCGGCAGGCCGCCGCGAGCGCCAGATTATCGTTAACGCGTAAGTCCTGGCGAAACCAGACCAGATGGGTGGCCATACAACTCCCTGAATTAATTGCCGTAGCGCAGGCGTAAAGCTTCCGGATAGGGTTCAAAATAGCGTTGCTGCGCTAAATACTGGTCAGGGTATTCTGCCATGTAATGTTTTAACAAAGTAATGGGAGCCAGAAGCGGCTGGGTCCCCTGGCGGTAGCTATCGATCAGCCCTGATAACTCCTGACGCTGACGGGAACTTAACTGGCGACGGAAGTAACCCTGAACGTGCATCAGCACATTAGTGTGATTGCGGCGCGTGGCCTGATGCATCAGCAAGGACATTAAGCGCTGGCGGTATTCGATAAAGAATTCATCCAGCGAATCCCAGTTTTCAATCCCCGCGACAAAGCGCCCCAGTTCGCGGTACTGCGGCTGAGAATGCGCCAGTAATAATAGCTTGTAGCGGCTGTGAAAACCGATAAGCCCGCCTCTCGTCAGCCCTTTTTCCCGCAGGTTATTGAGTTCAAAAAGCGTGTAAAGGCGTTCGACAAAATTCTCGCGAATGGCAGGGTCCTGTAAACGTCCCTCTTCTTCAACGGGTAGCCAGGGCATCTGGCTTTTAAGCTCTGCGGTAAAAATTCCTGCATCGCTTTTACGACTGTTATTTTCAGCAAGTTCATAAACCCGCACCTGTTCCATGACACAGCCTGAGGATTTTGAGCAGGCAATATAGCCGCAGAGATGCTCCAGGCTCGTGATGTCTCCGGCGGAAAACTGCTGCATCGCCATATCCGGGTAAACCGGTTCAAAATGCACCCAGGGCGCAAGCTCATTGACAGTAAATGCCAGGCCGCCATCAAAGCGGACATTCTCCCCGCCTGAACAGGCACTGATGCCGACCGGAAAGTTGTCGCTCATGGACTTGCTCCTTTATGTTGATTATTAAGTGTAGCAAGTTGCCATAACAAAAAGGCTACCTCTTAGGGTAGCCTTCGTCGCTTTGATGCGTTACTCAGTAGAAATCGCCGGAGGCGGCCTCTGCCTGAGCCATCCAGACCGGTTGATCGCTCGTTTTTGACCATACACGGTGAAGATAGCTGTAAAAACGCGCGCGATCTTTCCAGAACAGCATTACCGGCAACGCCAGCACGCCAACAACTACCGCGAAGGTGCGTCGCAGGATAACCTGATGCGCAGGGTATTCTTTGTATAAAGACATAGGCTTCTCCCTTTATTTTGTGACCGGCAGCAAAAGCCGGGAATTTAAAACTTGTTACCTGGCTAAAATAGTATCGCAATGTATGTAAGTTTACTACTCATCCGACCACTAAAATGAAGCCGTTTTGGGAGATTTACACTTCGCGGTGTAATTAAGTTACAGAAAGGTTAAATAAAAACTAATCATTAGTTAAATAGTGGTTTTACTGGCGACGGCCATAAAAAAGGCGCCTTGCGGCGCCTTTTCAGATTCACATCTTACTTCGCGTTTTTCAGCACTTCGCTGACAATCTCTACCGCTTCTTTCTCTATCTGCTGACGATGCTCAGCGCCCAGGAAACTTTCACAGTAGATTTTGTACGCATCTTCCGTACCGGACGGACGAGCCGCGAACCAGCCGTTCGCTGTCATCACTTTCAGCCCGCCAATAGAAGCACCGTTGCCCGGTGCCGCAGTTAAGCGTGCGGTGATTGGGTCTCCCGCCAGGGTATCAGCGCTGACCATTTCCGGAGACAGTTTCGACAGCGCAGCTTTCTGGGCGGAGGTAGCAGAAGCCTGCAGACGATTGTAGCTTGGTGCGCCAAAGCGGGCTGCCAGTTCGTCATAATGTTGCTGCGGATTTTTGCCGGTTACCGCAGTAATTTCTGCCGCCAGCAGGCACATGATGATGCCGTCTTTATCGGTTGACCATGGCGTACCATCAAAGCGCAGGAAGGAGGCCCCGGCGCTCTCTTCGCCACCAAAACCAAAGCTACCGTCAAACAAGCCGTCTACAAACCATTTAAAGCCAACCGGCACTTCCACCAGCTTGCGGCCCAGATCGTTAACCACGCGGTCAATCATCGCGGATGAGACCAGCGTTTTACCTACCGCCACCTCCTTGCCCCACTGCGGACGATGCTGGAACAGGTAGTTAATGGCGACGGCCAGATAATGATTAGGGTTCATCAGGCCTGCCGGGGTAACGATGCCGTGGCGGTCGTAATCCGGGTCGTTGGCAAAGGCCAGATCGAATTTGTCGCGCAGCGCCAGCAGCCCTGCCATCGCACATTCGGACGAGCAATCCATACGGATAGCGCCGTCTTTGTCGAGATGCATAAAGCGGAAAGTCTGATCGACCTGATCGTTTACGATAGTCAAATCCAGATTGTAGTGCTTCGCAATACGCTGCCAGTATTCAATGCCGGAGCCGCCGAGCGGATCAACACCCAGCTTCAGTCCCGCTTTCTGGATGGCTGCCATATCGATGATATCCACCAGGCCTTCGATAAACGGCTGCACCAGATCCAGCTCTTTCACGTGCCCGCTTGCCCATGCCTCGTCGAGTGAAATACGCTTCACATCTTTCAGGCCATCCGCCAGCAGCGCGTTTGCACGCTCTTCAATAACTTTGGTTACGTTAGTATCCGCCGGACCGCCGTTAGGCGGGTTATATTTGATACCGCCGTCTTCAGGCGGGTTGTGCGAAGGCGTGATAACGATACCGTCCGCCTGAGCGCCGCCTTTTTTATTGTGCGCCAGAATCGCGTTAGAGACCGCAGGCGTCGGCGTATAGCCATTCGCCTGCTGGACAATGACATCCACACCGTTTGCCGCCAACACTTCCAGTACGGAGATAAACGCAGGCTCAGACAGGGCGTGAGTGTCCTTACCGACATAGCACGGACCGGTGATGCCATTTTTAGCACGATCTTCAGCAATCGCCTGAGCAATCGCCAGGATATGCGGTTCGTTGAAGCTATGGCGAGCCGCGCTGCCACGGTGACCGGAAGTACCGAATTTCACCGCATGTTCGCTATTACCCGCTTCTGGTTTCAGCACGTAGTACTGGGCCGTTAGCTGGGCTACGTTAATCAAATCGCTCTGTTGCGCAGGTTGACCTGCACGGTTGTGGTTAGCCATTGGCCCTTCCTTTTGACGCAGATTAAATAGTGCCGCAAACCTTCTCAATCAATTCCGCCGGGAACTGCATTGATTGCATGATATGTTCGATCATGCTGCATTTGCGACCCGTATTGGTATTGGTGATAACCCAGTATGGGGTACCTGAAACATGTTTTGGCTTGGTCTGATTACCATTCGCCAGCAGCGTTTGCTCGTTGCCGGCAAAGTAGACGCGGGTACGACCGTGCAAAGACTCGGTGGCTTCGCCAAAGGTTTTTGCATCCAGTTGATAGAGCGTAGAAAGCACCATCATAAAGCGATTAACGGCTTTATTTTGCTCCGCGTACTCATCAGAGAGTAGCAACTCACGCACGGCGCGTACGCGATCGCTGGCCCGATTTACAGGTTTCTCTTCGGAAGCAGGAACTACCGCATGTTGTGCGGAATTCGCTATAGGAGTAGTCGTCGCTGCGGAAGTCTGACCGGCGGTAAATTTCAACATACGCCGTAAAATATCGGACGCGCTCTCGCCAATGTGTTGCGTGTGGCTGGCAATATAGCGATATAGCTCGTCATCAACTTCAATCGTTTTCATCTTCATCCAGTGCGATATCTTATTCTGAATACAAGTCGTTGGGATTATAGGAGCAAATCCCAACAGCGGGTAGCGCCAAACAGGTGCCGCCTGGTAAAGCCAGATTAAACTGAATGTTTGCGGCACTGCGGCAGGAATCTCTTCATGATACCCTAACCCCACGAATCAAAAAAAAGAACTTTGCCATGAAATTAAACGCTCGCCTGCAAACTACGCAACAATCGACCAGCAATTCCCCTGTTGTTCTCATCCACGGTCTGTTTGGCAGCCTTGATAACCTCGGCGTGCTCGCCCGCGATCTCGGGCAGGATCGCACGCTGCTGCAAATCGATCTGCGTAATCACGGCCAGTCTCCCCGCAGCGACGTCATGAATTACCCGGCAATGGCGCAGGATGTACTGGAAACCCTGGATGAATACGGTTTTGAGAAAGCGATAATTATCGGTCATTCGATGGGCGGCAAAGTCGCTATGGCGTTGACGGCTATCGCCCCTGAGCGTATCGACAAACTTGTGCTGATTGATATCGCTCCGGTGAATTACCAGGTACGTCGCCACGATGAAATTTTTGCCGCTATTAATGCAGTGAGTCATGCCGGTGCGAAAACTCGTCAGCAGGCGGCAGCTTTAATGCGCGAGCATATAAAAGAAGAAGGTGTGATTCAGTTTCTGCTTAAGTCGTTTGCCGAAGGCGAGTGGAAGTTTAACGTTCCTGTGTTGTGGCAGCAGTACGAACAGATTGTCGGCTGGCAGATCATTCCTGCATGGAACCATCCTGCGCTGTTTATCCGCGGTGGCGCTTCGCCTTATGTTGATGAGACGCACCGGGATGCGCTGCTGGCCCAGTTTCCTCAGGCGCGAGCTCACGTTATTGCAGGTGCCGGACACTGGGTTCACGCCGAGAAACCGGAAGCGGTTTTACGCGCCATTCATCGTTTTATCGATGAATCTTCCCCAAACTGATTAAAAACAGACCGACTGGCCGCAAGTTGCGGCTAACGCGTTGGCGCGCCGGACTCGCTGATGTATGATGGCGCGCTTAAATGCGCCGGAGCATTCTGCTCGCAGCATCCTGAATTCCCTGTCAGCACCTAATCATGGCAAAAGAACAAACGGACCGTACAACATTAGATCTGTTCGCGGACGAGCGTCGCCCGGGGCGGCCAAAAACCAATCCGCTAACGCGCGATGAGCAACTGCGTATCAACAAACGTAACCAGCTCAAACGCGATAAAGTACGCGGCCTGAAGCGAGTAGAGCTAAAGCTCAACAACGACGCGGTAGATGCGCTTAACCAGCTTGCTGAAGCCAGAAATATCAGCCGCAGCGAGCTGATTGAAGAGATGTTGTTAGCGCAGCTAAAACAACATCTGGGCTAACCGTTCGCCATCCCGCCCCGTCATTAATGAAAAGTGGCGCTTAATGCGCCATCATGTTGCAGTCTGTGCACAGCGCCATGATAGCTGTTTCCGCACCGTGGCCTGTTCTGCTATGCTTGCCCTATCTGTGGGCAATTCTCCGCCACCATACCATTAAGTTTCAAGAGGTTATTTAACTCATGGCAATCGTAGGCATTTTTTTCGGCAGCGATACTGGTAATACCGAAAATATCGCAAAAATAATTCAAAAACAGCTCGGTAAAGATGTTGCTGAAGTGCGTGACATTGCGAAGAGCAGTAAAGAAGATCTCGAAGCTTTCGATATTCTGCTGCTGGGTATTCCTACCTGGTACTATGGCGAAGCGCAGTGCGACTGGGATGACTTCTTCCCGACGCTTGAAGAAGTTGATTTCAACGGCAAGCTGGTTGCGCTGTTCGGCTGTGGCGATCAGGAAGATTACGCAGAGTACTTCTGCGACGCGCTGGGCACCATTCGTGACATCATTGAACCTCGCGGCGCGGCAATCGTAGGCCACTGGCCAACCGCTGGCTATCATTTCGAAGCCTCTAAGGGGCTGGCAGATGACGATCACTTCGTAGGTCTGGCTATCGACGAAGACCGCCAGCCGGAACTGACCGCCGAACGCGTAGAGAAATGGACCAAACAGGTTGCTGAAGAGCTGAATCTGGCCGATATCATCAATGCCTGATGTAATACGGCGCAAAAAACCTTTTGCGCCGTATTGATAGGTATTACCAATGAAAATAATTGCTACAATTTCGTAACTTTTCTGGCTATCTCTGTACAATATCCCACAGGTCATATTTGCAAAATGCCAGCAAATAGCGACTCGGCCACGATTTTTTAGCTGTGTTATGCTTCACACTTACAGGTTCTATTTAGACGTGGCTGTACTATACCCACACGAGAAGGGTATATAATGAGATGCATTCACTTAACGCTCAGCGAGTCCGAGCAAAAACGTTAAGCAACAGGACAATTTCCGCATGACTGACAACAACACCGCATTAAAGAAGGCCGGCCTGAAAGTCACGCTTCCACGATTAAAAATCCTTGAAGTGTTGCAGGGTCCGGTGAACCATCACGTCAGTGCGGAAGAGTTATACAAACGTCTGATTGATATGGGTGAAGAAATTGGTCTGGCCACGGTTTACCGCGTGCTGAACCAGTTTGATGACGCAGGTATCGTTACCCGTCATAATTTTGAAGGCGGCAAGTCAGTGTTCGAGCTGACTCAGCAACACCATCACGATCACCTGATTTGTCTGGATTGCGGCAAAGTTATTGAATTCAGCGATGATTCAATCGAAGCCCGCCAACGTGAGATCGCCACCCGTCACGGGATCCGTCTGACTAACCACAGTCTTTACCTGTATGGCCATTGCGCCGAGGGCGACTGCCGTACTGACGAAAACGCCCACGAAATCAGCGAAAAGTAATCCGCACTCTTTCTTCCCTTTCACAGGAAGGCAGACACAAAAACCGGCGAGGAAACTCACCGGTTTTTTTATTGCCTGAATAACTTAGTTATTGTTGGCGCGAATCTCCTGCCAGATCTTGTCGCATTTCGCTTTAACTGCCTGATCGTTACCTGTGCGTGTAGCCTGAATACAGTTCTGATAGTCCAGAGTGCGAACCGTTTCCTTCTTCGCAAACTCCTGATGCTGCTTTTCCTGCCCCAGCACATTCAGCACGCTCTGGCAGGCCTGGATCTTGTCCGGATTGCCTTCCGCGGTGTTAATGCAAGCGCTATAGGCTTCTTTAAGTTTTGAATCTTCAGGTGCCGCTTGCGGCTGTGCGCATGCCGTTAACCCCAGGGCAATGATGGACAGCAGGATTATTTTCTTCATGGTCAATATCCTTAATAAAACCGGGTGCTTACGCGCCCGGAATCAAATCAGAAGATGGTGAACGGTGCAATAACGATAAACTTCACGTCGCGCTCATCCTGGAAGATGTTGCCGTAGCCACCACCCCAGCTTGGGATATCGGAATGGTTGTCATACTGAGTGAAGTGCAGTTTGAATAGTGTACCTTTTGCACGCCCATCCTGAACGGTGTAAAGCGCATCGAGACTGTAAGAAGACTCTTTCAGGCGACGATCCGCGTCGTAGTATCCATCGGTGGTCGGTGCAGAACCTGGTTTAGCATCCCAGGCGTAAACATAAGAAGCGCCCACCGCCCAGCCGGCCAGATCCCAGTTGCTCAGATCATACATGGCGCCGGCAAATACCGCTTTTTCACCATTGGCGTTGAAGTCGGAACGGTTATCCCACCATACATCAAGACGGCCGTTTGAAGAGGCATATGTTGGGGTCATACGCTGCAGGAAGTAGCCTTGCTGGCCGTCGGCCTTAACCATGGTCCCTTCCAGGCGCAGGTCAACCTGACCAATTTTGTAGCCGAAGGTCAGCGCCTGCAACCACGCGGTACCGTCATAAATGTCGTTAACGCCGCCGTTGGAGACTTTGTCGCGCGTGCCATAGAACTGATAGCTTGTGGTCAGCGGGCTGCCAGCAATATCAAATTTGTAGCTTGCTTTAGTGAAGTATTGGTCGACATAGCCTTCTGCCTGGCCGAATGCCGCTTCGAGCACAAGATCGTTTTTAAAGTCATACTTCGCACCGACTGAATGCAGGTAGTCGACTTTGGTGCTCTTATCGTTCTGATAGTACTTGTCCATTTCCAGATGCCATGGCGCTTTATATTCGTTCGTCCACATATAGGAGAAGCTCAGCGCGCCCGCATCGCCATAATCAAAATTAGCGCCCGCCTCAGCGCCCTGGTAAGTACCGGGCATAAAGCTCCAGTGCGGAGCTAACAGCGTCTGGCCGGTTGGCTGGATATAACCTGCACGAGCCCAAACCGGACCATATTTAAATTTCGCAGCAGCTTTATAAAGGCTGATCCCACTTTTATCGCCGGAATAATCTTCTGAGTAGGCTTTATTTTTAGAGGAAAAAGCGATTTCGTTCGGATGGCCGCTGTCTCCATTTTCCGCCATTTCAATGGCGGTAAAGGCTGCAATATCCAGGCCAAACATATCGGCCACGTAGCCGGACTGGAAGTCGAGGTTGGCGTTCCAGGTGGAATGGGAAAGATTGGTTTCGTATTTATTTGTATTAACGTCTTTACGGTCGCGCTCGCGTTGCCAGTAATAAACACCACCGGTGAGCGTTGAATCATCTACAAATCCCGCACCGATTGCCTGCGGAACAACAACGATGCCTGAAAGGGCCGTGACACCTGCGATTGCAAGCGCCAGCGCACTACGTTTGCCACTAAACGTACGCATAGTAAAATCCTCTTTGACGTATAAATAATCACCCGGCGTAAAACACCTGACGGCGAAAAATAAAAAATGCCTGACGGCTAAAAGCGGTGATAAATAATTTCCCCGCATTGACTTCTGAGCATTAGACTATTTTTCGCGCCGCGAATTATCAATGCCTTTTTAGGGATTATTCCGATAGTATGACGAAGAGCACATAATCTATGTACATTTGTAACTTTTTGCGTTTGTGGTGTTTTATGCCAATTCGTTCAGATTATTGAGCATAAACACGCAAATGAAAGCGCTCACATAATCAGTAATGATAATTCTTACAATATTAAGTCAATCAGGGACAATTGCCGGAAAGGGTTATTTCACAAATTAATTCGCTCTGCGAAAGTTCACAACTTACTAACACGCTGATCGTTAAGCGAAAAAAAACGCCGCATTAAGCGGCGTTCTATATAAGCGGGTAGTGAATTAATCGCCTATTTTTGCCCAGGTATCACGCAGGCCGACGGTACGGTTAAATACCAGTTTGGTAGCGGTTGCATAGCGACTGTCGAGACAGAAATAACCTTCCCGCTCAAACTGGTACGCTTTGCCTTTTTCCGCATTTTGCAGACTTGGCTCAACGAAACCTTGTTTAATAACCAGAGATTCCGGGTTGATTGTCGCGAGGAAATCTTCCGCGCTACCCGGGTTCGCTACGCTAAACAGGCGATCGTAGAGACGAATCTCCACTGGCAAAGCGTGTGCGGCACTCACCCAGTGAATTACGCCTTTTACTTTACGTCCGTCCGCCGGGTCTTTACTCAGCGTTTCAGGGTCGTAGGTGCAGTACAGAGTGGTGATATTACCTTCCGCGTCTTTCTCTACGCGCTCGGCTTTAATCACGTAAGCGTTACGCAGGCGCACTTCTTTGCCCATGACCAGGCGCTTGTACTGCTTGTTAGCTTCTTCACGGAAATCGGCACGATCAATATAGATTTCGCCGCTGAAAGGAACCTGACGGCTCCCCATTTCAGGCTTGTTAGGATGATTTGGCATGGTAACCAACTCTTCCCCACCCTGCGGATAGTTTTCGATAATCACTTTCACCGGATCCAGCACAGCCATGGCACGCGGCGCGTTCTCATTCAGATCGTCACGGATGCACGACTCCAGAGAAGCCATCTCAACGGTGTTGTCCTGTTTAGTCACGCCGATACGTTTGCAGAACTCACGGATAGCAGCTGCGGTATAACCACGACGACGCAGGCCGGAGATAGTTGGCATACGTGGGTCGTCCCAGCCCTCAACAATCTTCTCGGTCACCAGCAGGTTCAGCTTGCGCTTGGACATAATGGCGTATTCAAGATTCAGGCGCGAGAACTCGTACTGACGCGGATGAGCCGGAATAGTGATGTTGTCTAACACCCAGTCATACA
>DALYUA010000083.1:0-9855 GCA_031993245.1 Buttiauxella sp.
TGCACCGGCTGTGGGCCAGGTGCGATGGAGGCACCGATGAAAGGCGCGGCCGTAGGCCAGGCGCAGCAGCGCTATCGTGAAGGCCGCTTTATTGGCCTGACAGAACCGTCGATTATTGCCGCTGAGCCGCCCAACCCGCTGGTCAACGAGCTGATTATCATGCCGGATATCGAAAAGCGTCTGGAAGCCTTCGTCCGTATCGCCCACGGCATTATCATCTTCCCGGGCGGTGTGGGCACGGCAGAAGAGCTGCTGTATCTGCTGGGCATTCTGATGAATCCGCACAACCACGACCAGGTTCTGCCGCTGATTCTGACCGGCCCGAAAGAGAGCGAAGATTACTTCCGCGTGCTGGATGAGTTTATCGTCAGCACCGTTGGCGAACAGGCGCGTCACCACTATAAAATCATCATTGATGATGCTCCGGAAGTGGCCCGCCTGATGAAAAAAGCCATGCCGCAGGTGAAAGAGAATCGCCGCGAAACAGGCGATGCCTATAGCTTCAACTGGTCGATTCGTATCGCGCAGGATCTGCAGATGCCGTTTGAGCCAACCCATGAAAATATGGCAGACCTCAACCTGTATCCCAATCAGCCAGCAGAAAAACTGGCGGCCTCTTTGCGTCGGGCTTTTTCGGGCATTGTGGCGGGGAACGTAAAAGAAGGCGGCATTCGCGCCATCGAACAATACGGTCCGTACAAGATCCACGGCGATGCCCGGATGATGAAACGTATGGACGATCTCCTGCAAGGATTTGTAGCTCAACATCGTATGAAGCTCCCCGGCAGCGCCTATATTCCCTGTTATGAAATCTGTACCTGATTTCTGATTTCCCCAAGGGCGACAGCAATGTCGCCTCAGAATGGTGACAAACACCCGAAAAGCGTGGTTTTCGGGTGTTTGGGGTACACCAGAAGATATAATTCTTTGTTTTTAAAAGTAATCTGCAAAGCAACTTTTAATAATGAAGTACTTTGTCAACATTCTCGGGCGACAGCAATGTCGCCTTTTTTATGCCTCGTTTTAACGTGCAAGCCAAACAATTACCGACCCATCAACTCTGCCCGCAAAACATCATGCCTTTTACACAATCCCATAGCGAAAATTCTGCTTAACCCATTTTATGTAGACAAAAATCAATCAGTTAACCCGGGTTAATTTATTGTATCTTTCACAAATGTTAGTCTTTTCGCGCATATATATGGCAGGCCAGATCTCAGGCAGTTTGAAATATCGCCAATTGACGCATAGATGGTGGATTCTTGCATTTGGGATCGTGATCACTGATACATTGATTACATAAATGTATCTTTCCGCCCGCCGATAGTTACGGGTCAAAATTACTAGAAAAAAGACCTGACACAGAATTTAGTTTCATCGGTCATGCGATAAGCATCGTTATTGACTGAAATTTTGCACAAATCGTTCTTTCTGGAGAAGTTGATGGATACCACTCAAACCGGCAGTATTGCTTCTGTCGAGACAAAAAGTTCCTGGCGTAAGTCTGATACCATGTGGATGCTCGGCCTGTACGGCACCGCCATCGGTGCTGGCGTGCTGTTCCTGCCGATTAACGCAGGCGTTGGCGGTCTTATTCCCCTGTTTATCATGGCCATTCTTGCTTTCCCGATGACCTTCTTTGCACACCGTGGCTTAACCCGCTTTGTGCTGTCCGGTAAAAATCCTGGCGAAGATATTACTGAAGTTGTAGAAGAACACTTTGGCGTTGGCGCAGGTAAAGTCATTACCCTGCTCTATTTCTTTGCCATTTACCCGATCCTGCTGGTGTACAGCGTGGCAATCACTAACACCGTGGACAGCTTCATTACTCACCAGTTGGGTATGGTTTCTCCACCGCGCGCCATTCTGTCTCTGATTCTGATTATCGGTCTGATGACCATCGTCCGTTTCGGTGAGCAAATGATCGTCAAGGCGATGAGCATCCTGGTATTCCCATTTGTTGCGGCGCTGATGATGCTGGCTTTGTACCTGATTCCTAATTGGAGCGGCGCGGCATTCGAAACCCTCTCCTTCAGCGCGACGCCGGCAACCGGCAGCGGCCTGTGGATGACGCTGTGGCTGGCGATTCCGGTAATGGTGTTCTCCTTTAACCACTCGCCGATCATCTCTGCGTTTGCGGTAGCAAAACGTAACGAGTATGGCGAAGGCGCTGAGAAAAAATGCTCCCGCATCCTCTCCTATGCACACATCATGATGGTGCTGACGGTGATGTTCTTCGTGTTCAGCTGTGTACTGAGCCTGTCCCCTGCGGATCTGGCAGAAGCCAAGGCGCAAAACATCTCTATTCTTTCTTACCTGGCCAACCACTTTAACGCACCGGTTATCGCCTGGATGGCGCCGATCATTGCGATTGTCGCCATCACCAAATCCTTCCTCGGCCACTACTTAGGCGCCCGTGAAGGTTTCAACGGGATGGTTATCAAATCGCTGCGCGGCAAAGGCAAGAGCATCGAAATCAACAAACTGAACCGCATCACCGCCATCTTCATGCTGGTCACTACCTGGATTGTGGCTACCCTGAACCCAAGCATCCTGGGGATGATTGAAACCCTGGGCGGCCCGGTTATCGCGATGATTCTGTTCCTGATGCCGATGTACGCTATTCAGAAAGTACCTGCTATGCGTAAATACAGCGGCCATATCAGCAACGTATTTATTGTTGTGATGGGCCTGATTGCTATCTCCGCTATCTCTTACTCTCTGTTCGGCTAATTCAGCACCACAAAGAAGGAGAAACCACGCTTTTTCCTCCTTTGTCAGAAAGTAAAACCGCCTGTTTTCTGCGGGCGGTTCTCCCCTCTTCAGGTCACTCACGCAATGGACGCATCATGATTAGCGTATTCGACATTTTTAAAATTGGTATCGGGCCTTCCAGCTCTCATACCGTCGGCCCGATGAAGGCTGGCAAACAGTTCGCAGATGACTTAATCGCGCAAGGGATATTGCACGATGTCACCCGGGTAATCGTTGATGTTTACGGCTCACTCTCCCTGACCGGTAAAGGCCACCATACCGATATCGCGATTATTATGGGGCTTGCAGGTAACCTGCCGGATACCGTGGATATCGATTCCATCCCGCATTTCATTCAGGACGTGAATACACATGGCCGACTGATGCTGGCCAATGGCGCGCATGAGGTGGAATTTCCGGTAGATCTCTGCATGAATTTCCATGCGGATAATCTGTCGCTGCATGAAAACGGGATGCGTATCACGGCAATGGCGGGCGACAAGGCGCTGTACGGCCAGACTTATTACTCCATCGGCGGCGGGTTTATCGTTGATGAGGCGCACTTTGGGCAGGAAGATACCCGGCAGGTTGCTGTACCTTACCCGTACAAGAATTCGGCCGACTTGCGCAAACACTGCGATGAAAGCGGCCTGTCGCTCTCCGGACTGATGATGCAAAACGAACGTGCGATGCATACTCAGGCGGAAATCGACGCGCACTTCGCAAACGTCTGGGAAGTTATGCGCAGCGGCATTGAACGCGGCATCACCACTGAAGGCGTCCTGCCGGGCAAAATGCGTGTACCGCGCCGTGCGGCAGCCTTACGCAGAATGCTGGTAAGTAGCGATAAGAACAACTCCGATCCAATGGCCGTTGTGGACTGGATCAATATGTTTGCTCTGGCGGTTAACGAAGAGAACGCTGCGGGCGGCCGTGTGGTCACCGCGCCAACAAACGGCGCATGCGGCATCGTCCCTGCGGTGCTGGCCTACTACGACAAGTTTATCCGCGAAGTTAATACTAACTCCTGCGCGCGCTACTTCCTGGCAGCGGGAGCGATAGGTTCGCTGTACAAAATGAACGCTTCAATTTCTGGCGCGGAAGTCGGCTGTCAGGGCGAAGTTGGCGTCGCCTGCTCTATGGCGGCGGCAGGACTTGCGGAGCTGTTGGGCGGCAGCCCGGCACAGGTTTGTATCGCAGCGGAAATCGGCATGGAGCATAACCTGGGACTGACCTGCGATCCGGTGGCGGGCCAGGTCCAGGTGCCGTGCATCGAGCGTAACGCGATTGCGGCGGTAAAAGCTGTGAATGCGGCACGTATGGCGCTGCGTCGTACCAGCGAACCACGCGTTTGTCTCGACAAAGTTATTGAAACTATGTACGAAACCGGCAAGGACATGAACGCTAAATACCGTGAAACCTCACGCGGTGGGCTGGCGATGAAAGTTTCCTGCGATTAAGCCTTTCCCTCACCGCATAGGGGCGAGGGAATAAATTCCAAATGGCTATGGTTTCTCCCTCTCCCTTTCAGGGAGAGGGTCTGGCGAGGGTAAATTTTTAGCGCAAATCCCCCACTTTGACGTGGTCCATATCGTCAAATACCTGATTCTCACCCACCATACCCCAGATAAAGGTATACGCGCGCGTACCCACGCCCGAGTGGATAGACCAGCTTGGCGAGATCACCGCCTGTTCATTCTGCACCACAATATGACGCGTTTCCTGCGGCTGGCCCATCATATGGAACACACAGCTATTCTCTTCCAGACCAAAGTAGAAATAGACTTCCATGCGGCGTTCATGGGTGTGGCACGGCATGGTGTTCCACAGGTTACCGGGCGCAAGTTCCGTCAGCCCCATGCTTAACTGGCAGGTTTCCAGCACGTCCGGGACAAAATATTTGTTGATAGTACGACGGTTGCTGGTGACGTCTTCACCCAGCGTGACCGGTGCAACTTCCGCAGGCGTAACGCGTTTAGTTGGATAGGTTGTATGGGCCGGCGCGCAGTTATAGTAGAAGCGAGCAGGTTTTGCCGCATCAACACTTTCAAACACGACTTCTTTTGCACCTTTCCCTACGTACAGCGCATCGCGATGGCCAATTTCATAGCAGGTGCCGTCTACCGTGATGGTCCCTGCTCCACCGATGTTGATCACGCCCAGCTCGCGGCGCTCAAGAAAATAGCTGACGCCCAGTTGCTTACCTACCTCACCGCCCACGCTCACTGAACGTGTCACCGGCATCACGCCGCCGACAATAATGCGGTCGATATGGCTGTAGGTCATGGTGTACTGGTCGGCGGTAAAAATCGTCTCAACCAAAAACTCTTTACGCAGGCCGGCTGTATCAAGCGTTTTCGCATGGTCGCTATGAATGCTTTGGCGAATATCCATCATTTCTCCTCAGGGACATATTCGAACGGATACGCTAATAACGCCCGTTACTATTAATGAAAAAGTACAATTTAAATATATTTAATTACACGAGATTTACATTTAATCGACTTAATAAATATTTTAGCAGGCGCGCCATAAAAATAATGTGATCTAAATTGAAATATCGTTTCAATTTGCTTGAATCATAATTCCGGTAGGTTGATAGTACCAGACATACAGCATCCTTCGGAGCCTAACCATTCAGGAAAGCATCGTTCATAGCACCACACCAGGCCTGTTCTGAAGAGTAAATCAGATTACTTTGAGCGGACAACTCAGATAACCCAGTAAAAAGAAAAGCTTTTTATTGCAAACCCTTGCGGCCTTTTTAAGCCATTCCGCAGGAGTTCAAAAAAGAATGATGAGGAATTTTTATGAAAATTAAAGCGACTATTGAACGTATTCCTGGCGGGATGATGCTCATTCCGCTGCTGCTTGGCGCGATATTAAATACCTTTGCGCCGGATACCGGTGCTTACTTTGGTTCCTTTACTAAAGGGATGATTAGCGGCACCGTTCCTATACTTGCGGTATGGTTCTTTTGCATTGGCGCCTCGATCGATTTACGGGCAACCGGCACGGTGCTGCGCAAATCCGGTACGCTGGTAATCACCAAAATTGCTGTTGCCTGGGTTGTAGCGATGCTTGCCGCTTCCTTTATTCCCGATGAAGGTATCCAGACCGGAATGTTTGCCGGCCTGTCAGTGCTGGCGCTTGTTTCCGCGATGGACATGACTAACGGCGGCCTGTATGCCAGCCTGATGAATCAGTACGGCACCAAAGAAGAATCCGGCGCGTTCGTCCTGATGTCGCTGGAATCCGGCCCGCTGATGACCATGGTTATTCTGGGATCCGCCGGTCTGGCCTCGTTTGAGCCGCACCACTTTATCGGTGCCGTGCTGCCGTTCCTGATTGGCTTTACGCTGGGTAACCTGGACCACGATTTCCGCGCCTTCTTCAGCAAAGCGACGCCGACGCTTATCCCGTTCTTCGGTTTTGCTCTGGGTAACACCATTAATCTGAATGTGATTATGGATACCGGCCTGCTGGGTATCATGCTGGGCGTAGCCGTTATAGTGATTACCGGTATTCCGCTGATTCTTGCGGATAAATTTATCGGCGGCGGTAACGGTACTGCGGGGATTGCCGCGTCTTCTGCGGCGGGTGCTGCGGTGGCAAACCCGGTCATTATTGCGCAAATTAATCCGGCATTTGAACCCGTTGCCGCTTCAGCCACGGCGTTAGTGGCAGCAAGCGTCATCGTAACGGCAATTCTGGTGCCAATCATTACTGCAATCTACTCACGGCGCGTGGGCGGCAAGGTTCGTGAAAAAGAGCCGATGCAGGAAGTACAACACCACTAAAAAAGGAGCCGAAAGGCTCCTGAGAGAGTTAACAAAGTTCTTCATTGTTAAAAGTTGCTTTGCAGATTACTTTTAAAAACAAAGGATTATATCTTCTGGTATAACCCAAACACCCGATAACCACGCTTTTCGGGTGTTTGTCACCAGTCTGAGGAGCCGAAAGGCTCCTTTTTTACTTACAGCGCCGACTTCAGCCGCTGTACCGCCTCATGAAGCTGCGCTTCCGTAGCTGTCGCATAAGAGAAACGCAGCGTCTTTTTATCCGCGTTATCGCTAAAGAAGAACTCACCGGGCACGTAGACCACGCCTTTTTCCAGCGTCTGCTGCAGCCACTTCGTGGTGTCAAACTCATAGCGGAATTTCGCCCACAGGAACATCCCACCCTGCGGCTGGTTAAAGCTGATATGCTCGCCCAGCTCTTCCTGCAGGTAGCGCGACAGGCTCAGGCATTTTTGCTTATAAGCATCCCGAATCAGCGCAATCTGTGGATTCAGTCGGCCCAGCGTCAGATAAGCCGCCACCAGCGACTGTGAGAAAGAGTTGGCATGCAGATCGGTAGCCTGTTTGATGATAGCCACTTTCTGCTTCATCCATTCCGGCAGGATTAACCAGCCCACGCGCAGGCCCGGCGCCAGAATTTTAGAGAAGGTTGAGGTATAGACCACGTTCTCGTGATTGCCCATTTCCGCCGCGACCTGGAAGAGCGTTTTCTCACGGCTATCGGTAAAGCTGATTGCGCCGTACGGATCGTCTTCAATAATGACGAAATCGTGCTCAACGGCCAGTTTCACCAGCTTCTCGCGGCGCTCAGCGCTAAGCGTTGTGCCGCTCGGGTTGCCAAACGTAGGCACCAGATAAACGCACTTGATGCGGGTCGTTTTAAGCAAGGCTTCCAGCTCATCAACGATCATACCGTGCTCATCGCCGCCTACGGATTTCACCGTCGCTTCCGTAAGGCTAAGAATTTGCAGCGTGGCAAGGTAAGTAGGTCGTTCAACGACAAATACATCGCCCGGGTTTGCCAGCGCGCGAATTAACAGATCCAGCGCCTGCTGAGAACCGGAGGTGATAAGCAGTTGGTCAGGGTTAGTAGTAATGCCACGCTCGTGGCAAAGATCGACAAGCTGCTGGCGAAGCTCAACGTTCCCTTCCGTTAAACCGTACTGGAAAGCATCGTTAAAATTCTCATTCACCACCATTTGCGTGGCTTGCGCCAGGCCTTCTTTATCGAAAAGTTCACGGGAAGGAATACCTCCCGCAAGCGAAATCACGCCCGGCATTTTGCTGTGTTTTAAAAGTTCGCGGATGGCTGAAGGCTGCAGGTTCTGGATACGATGTGCGAGGTGCGTGCTGTTGCTCATATTGTTATCTCTGATTTTTCTGGTCGTTTAAAATATACATAGCAATCAAATTAATTAGCAATGCCTTTGCAAAAGTAAAAGCGATGATTTTTGCGAGGCGCTTTCCCAAATTGCTTTCTCAGGTTCGCCCCCCGAACAGGGAGATGTTAAAGTAGGCGGAGTGGTTACAGAAAGTGAAAAATAATGAACATTCATCTACTTATCGTCGACGCGCTGAACCTTATTCGCCGCATCCATGCGGTGCAGGGCTCACCCTGTGTCGATACCTGCCTGCATGCCCTTGAGCTGCTGATAACCCACAGCCAGCCAAGCCATGCCGTTGCGGTGTTTGACGATGAAGACAGGCGCGAAGGCTGGCGGCATCAGGTGTTACCGGACTATAAAGCCGGACGTGCGCCAATGCCGGAATCCCTGCAGCATGAAATGCCGTCCATCCGGGAAGCCTTCTCCCGTCGCGGCGTCGCCTGCTGGCATTCACAGGGGAACGAGGCGGACGATCTGGCTGCGACCCTTGCCGTTAAGCTCGCGGCGGGCGGTCATCGCGCTACTATCATTTCCACAGATAAAGGTTTTTGCCAGCTGCTCGCCCCCACGATTGAGATTCGCGACTACTTTCAGAAACGCTGGCTGGATGCGCCTTTTATTGCGCAGGAGTATGGCGTGCTGCCCGGGCAACTGCCTGATTTCTGGGGTCTGGCAGGTATCAGCAGCAGTAAAATTCCGGGCGTGGCAGGCATTGGGGCAAAAAGCGCCACACAGTTGATAAATCAGTTCTCAACGCTTGAAGCGCTGTATCAGCGGCTGGATGAAGTGCCGGAGAAGTGGCGGAAAAAGCTGGAGTCGCATAAAGAGAGCGCCTTTACCTGTCGCCAGGTTGCACGTTTGCAGACGAATTTAAAGCTGGACGGGAACTTGCAGCAGTTACGTTTACCGGGTAATAAAGTGTAGGGCGGATAAGCTTGCGCCCATCCCCCCTGCCATTTTGTTATTAACGCTCGTCGCGACGGCCACCCACGGCGGCCCACATACGACGCACGTGCACGGTCACTTCTTCACGGTCGTGATAAAGCTGGCGTGCCTGAATCTGCGCGCTGATGCCATTTTCTTCAAGCTTCTCGCGCATCTGCGCAAGGTTTTGCGAAACCTCCTCATAGCGTTTTTTCATAGGCAGCTTGAGGTTAAAAATGGTTTCACGGCACCAGCCGTTTACCAGCCAGGCAGTCATCAGGCTCGTCACTTTTGCTGGCTTCTCTACCATGTCACATACCATCCAGGAGATGTTGTTGCGCGTCGGCTTATATTTGAAACCGTCTTCACGCAGCCATGTTACCTGCCCGGTATCCATCAGGCTTTGCGCCATCGGACCGTTATCAACGGAGGAGACCCACATGTTGCGTTTCACCAGCTGATAAGTCCAGCCGCCGGGACACGCGCCCAAATCTACCGCATACATTCCGTTGGCCAGGCGTTCGTCCCACTCGTCGGCAGGAATAAAGATATGAAACGCCTCTTCGAGCTTAAGCGTTGAACGGCTTGGCGCATCCGCCGGGAATTTGAGGCGCGGAATGCCCATATAAAACGGTGAGTTGTTGCCGGGGTACGAATAACCGGTATAACAACAGCCAGGAGCGATAAAGAAGACGTGTACCACAGGGCGTTTTGGCGTTTCATAATTAGTCAGCACGCCCGCTTCACGCAGGCTGGCACGCAGCGGTACCGTCAGCTTGCGGCAGAACTTCAGCAGCTCTTTGCTTTCGTTGGTGTCGGCAACTTCAACGCGCAGATCGCCGCCCTTTTCAACCACGCCCTGCAGCATGCCGGCGATCGGCGTGATGCGATCCTCCGGCGGAAGATCTTTTAACAGCTCACCGGCAACGATCATCTGGCGGGCAAAGATCAGATCGCTGAACGGCAGTTCGCGCGCCATCTTGTCGGCATCT
>DALYUA010000084.1:0-9824 GCA_031993245.1 Buttiauxella sp.
GCGCTTCAAGGCTGACGCCTTTGGTTTCCGGAACGTAACGGCGCACGTAGACAAACCCAGCCGCACAAATCGCACCGTATAGCAGGAAACTGCCCGCCGCACCGAGCCCGGCATTAAGTAACGGGAAGGTGTAAGTCAGCAGGAAGCAGAAGTTGAAAAATGCTGGCATCGCTGCCCTAAAGCCTGGCCTGTGCAGTCCATTAACCTGACGCCGGGTGGAGAATGCCGCGAATGCGATTGGGCTGAGCCTGTATAATTTCCTTAATATCCTCAATATCAATCAGATTTGGTTTTACGGCAGAAGCTGCGGGTTCGGAGAGCGCTGGCTGAACCCATCAATCGGCAGACAGGTTTTAACCCTTTCGATCATGGCGATGGTTTAAAAATGAATGCAACGCAGATTAATTTTGGAGAGTTAACCCGCGCACAGCAGGGAATGGGTTATTTGTATGTGGAAGATATGCTGGCGGGTGAATACGGGAGTTTATTTAACCTGCTGTTTCTGGCGCGCTTCATGATTGTGCATTACGTTTATTTTGTACTCCCCATAAATCGAGCCCGTTATGAATAACTTACGTTATTTCGATTTTGGACAATCACGCCCTGTAATGCTGCTGATTGCCCGCATCACCCTCGTTCTGCTATTTATTATTTTTGGCTTGCCGAAAATGGCAGGCTTTAGCGGAACCGTACAATATATGGCTTCCGCTGGCGCACCGCTGCCGATGATTTCCGCCATTATTGCCGTGCTGATGGAAGTCGTCGCCGCCATACTTATCGTGCTGGGCTTCTTTACTCGTCCGCTGGCGATAATTTTTATTTTTTATACCCTGGGAACCGCGGTGATTGGCCACCACTACTGGAATATGACCGGCGATGCGGTAGTGCCGAATATGATTAACTTCTATAAAAATATCAGCATTGCTGCGGCATTTCTGCTGCTGGCGATTACCGGGCCGGGAAGCATTTCCCTCGATAAGCGCTGAGCTATATTTCGCCAATAGAAAAGGCCGCTTTCGCGGCCTTTTTACTGACGATTTAACTTATGCGTAAACCGGCAGACGAGCACAGATATCGAGCACTTTCTGTTTAGTGCGTTCAATAACGGCTTCGTCGTTGATGTTATCTAATACGTCACACATCCAGCCAGCCAGTTCGCGGACGTCTGCTTCGGTAAAGCCACGGCGAGTTACGGCTGGCGTGCCGATACGGATACCGGAAGTCACAAACGGGCTCTTCGGATCGTTTGGCACGCTGTTTTTGTTCACGGTGATGTTCGCACGGCCCAGGGCAGCATCTGCTTCTTTACCGGTCAGGTTTTTGTCGACCAGATCCAGCAGGAACAGGTGGTTATCGGTACCGCCGGAAACCACTTTATAGCCGCGCTCCAGGAACACGGAAACCATCGCTTTGGCGTTTTTAGCAACCTGCTGCTGGTAAGTTTTGAACTCTGGCTCCATCGCTTCTTTCAGCGCAACCGCTTTGCCCGCAATAACGTGCATCAGCGGGCCGCCCTGGGCGCCCGGGAATACGGCGGAGTTCAGCTTTTTGTACAGCTCTTCGCTGCCGCCTTTCGCGAGGATCAAACCGCCGCGCGGGCCTGCCAGCGTTTTATGTGTAGTGGTGGTAACAACGTGGGCGTGCGGAACCGGGTTCGGATAAACGTCTGCGGCAATCAGACCGGCAACGTGCGCCATATCCACGAACAGGTAAGCGCCAACCATGTCGGCGATTTCACGCATTTTTGCCCAGTCAACCACGCCGGAATAGGCAGAGAAGCCGCCGATGATCATTTTCGGCTTATGTTCTTTCGCCTGTTTTTCCAGGTCCGCGTAGTCGATATGACCTGTTTCATCGATACCGTAAGGAACGATGTTGTACAGCTTACCGGAGAAGTTTACCGGGGAGCCATGAGTCAGGTGACCGCCGTGTGCCAGGTTCATACCCAGAACGGTATCGCCTGGATTCAACAGCGTGGTGTAGACCGCAAAGTTAGCCTGGGAGCCGGAGTGCGGCTGCACGTTAGCGTAATCGGCGCCAAACAGCGCTTTTGCGCGGTCGATAGCCAGCTGCTCGACCACATCAACATATTCACAACCGCCATAGTAGCGTTTGCCAGGGTAGCCTTCAGCGTACTTATTGGTCAACTGAGAGCCCTGCGCCTGCATTACGCGAGGGCTGGTGTAGTTTTCGGAGGCGATCAGTTCAATGTGCTCTTCCTGACGTACTTTTTCTTGCTCCATAGCCTGCCACAGTTGGGCATCATAATCGGCAATGTTCATTTCACGCTTTAACATTCGCATCTCCTGACTCAGCTAACAGTAAAAATTTGGACTGCTTTGAGGGGGCCCTTCCGGGCGACGGGCAACAGTGTAAACCGAATTGGTATTGGGTGATAGGTCTTGACAGAGCTTTTTACGCAAACGATTGGCTTGGCGTGATACAAGGGTTTGATGGTAAAAGCTCTGCGGCTATTTGCCGGATATTTCTTCATCAACAACGTGCATGTTTTTCACTTTCTGTGATCCGTGTCGTTACCAGCAATAACCTATTTACAACATGGTCTTGTTTTTATAAGATGCATTTAAAATACTACTTATATAAAACACGTTACTTTTCAGGAGTCACCCATGCTTGATGCACAAACCATCGCCGTTGTGAAATCCACTATTCCCCTGCTTGCCGCAACCGGCCCAAAACTTACCGCACACTTCTACGACCGCATGTTCAGCCATAACCCCGAGCTGAAAGATATCTTTAATATGAGCAACCAGCGCAACGGCGATCAGCGGGAAGCGCTGTTTAATGCCATCTGCGCCTACGCCACAAATATTGAAAACCTTGCGGCGCTGCTGCCTGCGGTAGAGAAAATCGCCCAAAAACACACAAGCTTCCAGATCAAACCTGAGCAGTACAACATCGTAGGCGGCCATCTGCTAGCCACGCTTGATGAGATGTTCAGCCCGGGTCAGGAAGTGCTGGACGCGTGGGGCAAAGCCTACGGCGTGCTGGCCGGCGTGTTCATCAATCGCGAAGCGGAACTTTACCAGAAGAACGCGGCTAAAAGCGGCGGCTGGGAAGGCACCCGCGCCTTCCGTATCGTGGCAAAAGAGCCGCAGAGCGCGCTGATTACCAGCTTCGAGTTTGCGCCTGTGGATGGGCTACCGGTCGCCGATTACCAGCCAGGCCAGTATCTTGGCGTGTGGTTGAAACCGGAAGGCTTCCCGCATCAGGAAATTCGTCAGTATTCTTTGACCCGCAAACCCGACGGCAAAAGCTACCGTATTGCGGTGAAGCGTGAAGATCTGGGACAGGTTTCCAGCTGGCTGCACAATCACGCACAGCCAGGCGATGAAGTGCATCTGGCCGCGCCGGCGGGTGATTTCTTTATGGAGGTTGCGGACCGGACGCCGGTCACGCTGATCTCTGCGGGCGTGGGCCAGACACCCATGCTGGCGATGCTTGATACCCTTGCCAAAAATGCCCATTCAGCTCAGGTTAACTGGTTCCACGCCGCCGAACATGGTGACGTGCATGCCTTTGCCGATGAGGTGACAGCGCTGGGTGAGCAATTGCCGCGCTTTGAGCGCCATGTCTGGTACCGCACACCGAGCGAAAGCGATCGCGTTCAGGCTAAATTCGACAGCGAAGGATTAATGGATTTGCTGGCTCAGGAAGGAAAAATCAGCGCGCCGGATATGCAGTTCTATCTGTGCGGCCCGGTGAACTTTATGCGCTTTGCCGCAGAGCAGCTGGTGAAACTGGGCGTTGAGCAGGATCGTATCCATTACGAATGCTTTGGCCCGCATAAGGTAATGTAACAGATAAGCCCTCTCCCTAAGGAGAGGGCTTTAAATCAGATTGCCGCGTCGTCTTCTTCGCCGGTGCGGATACGCACCACGCGCGCCACATCGAAAACGAAAATCTTACCGTCACCAATTTTCCCGGTCTGGGCGGTACGGATAATAGTGTCCACGCAGGTATCAACGATATCGTCGGTGACAACGATTTCAATTTTCACCTTCGGCAAAAAATCCACCATATATTCGGCACCGCGATAGAGTTCGGTATGTCCTTTCTGGCGGCCAAAGCCTTTTACTTCGGTCACCGTCATGCCGGTAATGCCAACTTCTGCCAGCGCTTCGCGCACGTCATCCAGTTTGAAAGGTTTAATAATCGCATCAATTTTTTTCATGATTTTCTCTGTCATTCCCGCACAACTCGTGTGTGCTGCAAGCATGGTAATCGGTTGCTCAAATTACCACAGACTACTCTTTAAAGTCATTGGCATCGAGTTCATGCCGGGAGAGTAATTTATAGAATTCAGTGCGGTTACGCCCCGCCATGCGCGCCGCATGGGTGACGTTGCCTTTAGTGATTTGCAACAGCTTGCGCAGGTAGTTAAGTTCAAACTGATTACGCGCCTCGACAAACGTCGGCAGGACGGTATTTTCACCTTCCAGCGCCTGCTCCACCAGCGCTTCGCTGATAACTGGGGCGGAAGTCAGCGCCACACACTGTTCGATAACGTTAACCAGTTGACGCACGTTACCCGGCCAGCTTGCAGCCATTAAGCGTTTCATCGCGTCGGTTGAGAAGCTGCGCACAAACGGCTTGTGGCGGTCGGCTGACTGGCGAAGCAGATGGTTTGCCAGCAGCGGAATATCCTCCGCACGCTCATGCAGCGCCGGAATTTTCAGGTTCACCACGTTTAAGCGATAGAACAGATCTTCGCGGAACTCGCCGCGTTCCATCGCTTTTGGCAAGTCACGGTGGGTGGCGGAGATAATGCGCACGTTAATATCCAGATCGCGGTTGCTGCCCAGCGGACGCACCTTACGTTCCTGCAACACACGCAGCAGTTTAACCTGCAGGGGAATCGGCATATCGCCAATTTCATCGAGGAATAGCGTACCGCCTTCTGCTGCCTGGAATAGTCCTTCCCTGCTGCTCACCGCGCCGGTAAATGCACCACGCGCATGACCAAACAACTCCGACTCAAGCAGCTGCTCCGGCAAAGCGCCGCAGTTAATGGCGATAAACGCATTTTTGCTGCGCGGGCTGGCGTTGTGGATGGCTTGAGCCAGAATCTCTTTCCCGGTACCGCTTTGCCCGTTAATCAGCACGCTGACATCGGATTGCGCAACCATACGCGCCTGTTCCAGCAGACGGAGCATGTTCGGGCTGCGGGTGACTATCGTTTCGCGCCACATATCATCGCCGGCGGCGACGGTATGCACCAGCGCATCATCAATGGCCTGATACAACGCATCTTTGTCTACCGGCTTGGTCAGGAAGCTAAACACGCCCTGCTGCGTGGCGGCGACGGCGTCCGGTATCGACCCGTGGGCGGTAAGAATGATGACCGGCATCCCCGGCTGCAGCCTTTGGATTTCCGCGAACAGCGCCATGCCGTCCATCTCATCCATACGCAGATCGCTTATCACCAGATCGATTTTTTCACGTCCGAGCAGCCGAAGCCCTTCCGCACCGCTTTCCGCCGTCGAAACGGTATAACCTTCGCTTGCCAGACGCATGCCGAGAAGCTTGAGCAACCCCGGATCGTCATCAACAAGCAGCAAACGGGCCGGTTTGCGTTGTGTCATGGTTTTGCCTCCTGCTGTTTCTCATTATCCGTTTCGGGAGCGGGCTTAGCGATTTCGTCATCATCGTTGCCTTGCGTCGCCGGGGCTGGAGCTGCTTTTTCAGCGTCACGTCCGGCATCCGGCAGATAGTTGCTGGCCGGTTTGCGGCTGGAAAGCTGCCGTTCGATGTCCGTCAGATTTTCAAGTTTGCGGGTGGTCAGAGCCAACTGACTGCGCAGGCGCTGCTGCTGCTCACGCAGCGTATCCAGCTCCCCGTCCGCCGACTGCTGGAGCTTGCTGTAGCGCGTACGCTCATCAGAAAGGTCAAGTAATGAAGCCTGGCCATCGCGCCATAGCTGGAAAAGTGGGCGCACCTGGGCTGGAACTTCGCCAGCCATCGTATCGAGCTGAGTCATGTAACGACGACGCTCCGTTGGCGCAATTTTGGCGTTGGCTAACAGGATGCCGCGCTTAAAGGTGTCCTGCCAGGTATCGTCTGGCCACTTGCGGGCTTCCGCCCGCGCTTCTGCTGGCGGCAGGCGTTCCGCGCAGTCCATGCCGCGCAGCCAGAATAAGGGATTGTTAACCGCTTCATGTCCCTCAATGTGCCAGATTTCCATACAGTCGGTGGAGAGATAATCCGCCAGTTGCTGCTCGGGTTCCTGCGGCTGATGGGACTGCTTAATGGAGCTGGTCACCGTATTTTGCACGCAGCCTGCCAGCATTAATGGCAGTAGAAGTACGCCAACACGGCGACGAAATAGTGTCACTTTCATTTTTAATCATTCTCGGGAAAGACGGGTAATTCGATACGGAAACAGACGTCGGTTGTAACATCTTCAACCAGACGCAGCTCGCCATGCATACGGCGGATACAATCCTGAGCGATACTCAGCCCCAGACCACTGCCTTTGACCGCACCTTTACGTTGCAGACTGCCCTGATAAAAAGGCTCAAAGATCATCTCCCGTTCGGTGGCCGGAATAGATGGGCCGGTATTTGCCACCTCAATACGCAACGCAGAGCCGATTTGTGAACTGCGCAGGTAAATGGTACCGGATTCACTGCCATAGTGCACCGCATTGGAATAGAGATTATCCAGCACGCTCATCAGCGACATGGGTTCTGCCAGACAGGCCACGGGGCTGAGATCGCATTCGGTATGCATCATTTTAGCCCGTGCCGGCAAACTGTGGGCGGAGATTACCAGCTCGACTAATGGCGCAAGCTCCACTTTTTCCAGCTCTATCTGGCCATCCGCCAGCTTGCGGTTGTAATCCAGCAGTTGTTCGATCAGTTTCTGCAGGTGGCGGCTGCTGTTATCAAGGATTTCCACCACCTCTTTTTGATCGGCCGTCAGCGGCCCGGCAACTTCGTCGGCCAGTAGCTCTGTCCCCTCACGCATACTCGCAAGCGGCGTTTTTAATTCATGGGAAATGTGCCGCAAAAATTCATGGCGTTGCGATTCAAGCCAGGAAAGGCGTTCGCTTAGCCAGACGATACGCTGGCCAACAGAGCGCAATTCACGCGGCCCCTTGAACAAAACGGAATTGCCCAGCGAGCGCCCCTCCCCAAGTAGATTTATCATCCGCTCAATGCCCTTCACCGGGCCGATAATCATGCGGGTGAAGATAATCACCAGGCCGAGACTCAGTAAAAACAGCACCAGCGCCTGCCAGCCAAAGAATTGACCGCGCTCGGCGATTTCCTGCTGAAGCTGCTGGCCGCGAGAAAACACCACCGTCCGCGTGGCCTGAACCATTTCAGCATTGGCGGTTGCGAAGGTTTCGAGATGTACCGCAGCCGTTGCGTCAGGGCCGCTATTTTTACACTGGAGTTCGGCAAGATCGTTTAAGGACTGACGCAACGCCTGATAGAGACGATCGTCGGGAAGCACGCCGGCGTGGGCGCTGAGCATTTCCGCATAGCGTTTACGCTGTCCCTGGTAAACCTTCGCAAGCGTTGTGTCGTCCAGCACGCAATACTGGCGATAGCTACGTTCCATTTCGAGGGCGACGTTGGTCATCGCTTCGCTGCGACGAGCATCGATTAGCGTGGTACGGTTGGTCTGCGCAGCCTGCGCGCTGAGCGCGTTAAGGCTCTGCCAGGCCTGCCAGGCAAGAACCAGCAGCGGCACCAGCACCAGCAAAAAAGCCATCATTACGAGCTGGCGTAGCGATCGGGGGAAAAAATGCCACTGGTTCAATAGCTTCATCTCAAATTTACCTGTGAGACATGATGCTAGCCGGGATTGGAGGGAGTTTAAAGCCTGGAAGTTCAGAAACAATAAAGGCAGTAGAAAAAACGGCGAACTACATGCGAGAGATAGGTGGTTTTCTTTTGAAATAGATTTTTTAACCACAAAGAAGGAAAAAGCACGACTTTTTCTTCTTTGTCATCAAACAACAAAGGCAGGGTTAAAAACCCTGCCTTTGCTCTGGAATCAGGCGGTGCCTTACTCAACGTTTCGCCCGGAGTATGCCAGGCCTCGAAGACTATTGGCAAAAGGTGGACGGCAGGCACCTTGAGTGCATCATTCGATGGTTTATGTAGCACGACTCTAAAAACAGAGGGCTGACATAAGAGAGTGAATGAGCCACTGATTACTTTAATGCAGGATGTGTGCCACTTTTGAAAAAATAACACATGCTCCTGTTTTTATTAACATAATTTAAAATAAGCAATATATTTGCCACGCGCGTTTTTTCGGCTTTCTGTCGTCGATTAGCAACAGGATAAAAGCACCTTTAATAATTCATTAATAAACAAAGAGTTAAATGTCGCCATCTGGAGACACCTAAAAGTGCTGGTGTCGGGATTTGCAGACAAAAAAATCCCCGCCGAAGCGGGGAGTAATCGTTAACCTAGCTGTTTACGGGCATTACGGAAGATACGCATCCACGGGCTGTCTTCACCCCACTCCGCCGGGTGCCAGGAGTTGCTGACGGTGCGGAACACACGCTCCGGGTGCGGCATCATAATGGTGACACGCCCGCTTTCGTTGGTAACCGCTGTAATGCCGTTTGGCGAGCCGTTTGGGTTAGCCGGATAGTTTTGCGTGACCTTACCAAAATTGTCGATAAAGCGCAGCGCCACCAGACCTTTGCTTTCAAGCGCGGCCAGGTGAGCGGCATCACGCACTTCCACATGGCCTTCCCCGTGCGACACGGCGATTGGCATATGCGAACCCACCATGCCCTGCAACAACAGAGACGGGCTGGCGTCGACCTCCACCAGGCTGAAACGCGCTTCAAAACGGTCGGACTGGTTACGTACAAAGCGTGGCCACAGGTCGCTGCCGGGAATAAGCTCGCGCAGGTTAGACATCATCTGACAGCCGTTACAGACGCCCAGCGCCAGGGTTTGCGGGCGATGGAAGAAGGTTTCGAACTTGTCGCGCACGCGCTGGTTGAACAGAATCGATTTCGCCCAGCCTTCGCCCGCGCCTAACACATCCCCATAGGAGAAGCCGCCGCAGGCAACCAGCGCCTGGAAATCTTCCAGACCGCGACGCCCTGCCAGCAGATCGCTCATGTGGACGTCGATGGCGTCAAAACCGGCACGGTGGAAGGCCGCAGCCATTTCAACGTGGGAGTTAACGCCCTGTTCGCGCAGCACGGCAACTTTCGGACGGGCGCCCGTAGCGATAAACGGCGCGGCGATATCTTCTTTGATATCGAAGCTCAGCTTCACGTTCAGGCCAGGATCGTTGTCATTCGCTTTCGCTTCATGCTCCTGATTCGCACAGTCCGGGTTATCGCGCAGACGCTGCATCTGCCAGGTGGTTTCCGCCCACCACATACGAAGCGTAGAGCGGCTTTCGCTGAATACGGCATGACCATCCGCCGTGATAGTGAAACGGTCGCCCGCAACGGCTTTACCCAGCAAGTGTACGCAATCCGCAAGATCGTGATCGGCAAAGATTTGCTCAACCGCCGCGCGATCCGCCGCTTTAACCTGGATCACCGCGCCCAGCTCTTCATTAAACAGCGCGGCAAGACGATCGTTACCCAGCGCTGCGATATCTGCCTCCACGCCGCAATGACCGGTGAAGGCCATTTCCGCAAGCGTCACCAACAGGCCGCCGTCTGAACGGTCGTGGTAAGCCAGCAGTTTCTGCCCGGCCACCAGCGCCTGTATCGCGTTAAAGAAACCTTTGAGCTGTTCGACATTACGCACGTCGGCAGGCTTGTCGCCTAACTGGCGATAAACCTGAGACAGCGCCGTTGCGCCCAGCGC
>DALYUA010000085.1:0-9767 GCA_031993245.1 Buttiauxella sp.
TTGTCGAGCAGTACAACGCGGGCATCGAATGGGTGCCGACGTCGATGACGGCCTACCTGGCGGGCGGGATGTTTTTACAGTGGCTGTTAGGACCGCTCTCTGACCGAATCGGCCGCCGCCCGGTAATGCTCACCGGCGTGGTGTGGTTTATCGTTACCTGTCTTGCCACTTTGCTTGCGCAAAACATTGAGCAGTTCACCATCCTGCGTTTTTTACAGGGCATAAGCCTGTGCTTTATCGGCGCGGTGGGATACGCCGCGATTCAGGAGTCGTTCGAGGAGGCGGTGTGTATCAAAATCACCGCGCTGATGGCGAACGTAGCGCTGATTGCGCCGCTGCTCGGGCCTCTGGTGGGCGCGGCCTGGGTGCATTACGCACCGTGGGAGACAATGTTTATTCTGTTTGCGTTGCTGGCGGCGTTTTCCTTCTTTGGTTTGCATCGTGCGATGCCGGAAACGGCGACGCGTCTGGGCGAGAAACTTTCGTTAAAAGAGCTCGGCCACGACTACAAGCTGGTGTTGAAAAATACCCGTTTTGTGGCGGGCTCGCTGGCAATAGGTTTCGTCAGCCTGCCGCTGCTGGCGTGGATTGCACAATCGCCGGTGATTATCATCAGCGGCGAGAATCTCAGCACCTACGAATACGGCTTGTTACAGGTCCCGATTTTCGGCGCGCTGATTGTGGGTAACCTTGTGCTGGCGCGCTTAACCTCGCGTCGCAGCGTCCGCTCGCTGATTATTCTTGGCGGCTGGTGGATTGTGCCTGGCCTTGCGGTAGCTGCGGCGGCAACGATTGTTTCGTCCCATGCATACCTGTGGATGACCGCCGGTCTGAGCCTGTATGCCTTCGGCATCGGTCTTGCGAACGCGGGCCTGGTACGTCTGACGCTGTTTGCAAGCGAAATGAGCAAGGGCACGGTATCGGCGGCGATGGGGATGCTACAGATGCTGATTTTCACCGTCGGCATTGAGATCAGTAAACATGCTTACCTGCACGGCGGCAGCGGTCTGTTCAGCTTGTTTAACCTGCTGGGCGGAGTGCTGTGGCTGGGACTGATGTTTGTGTTCTTAAAAGATAAGTCGGTGGGTAACGCTACGGACGTTTAAAAAAATACCCCGGCAAGCCGGGGCATTTTTATTATTTCACTGCCATGCCGGGCTGCGCGCCGCTGTCCGGGCTTAACAGGAAGATATCTTTTCCGCCTGGCCCTGCCGCCATCACCATCCCTTCCGAGATGCCGAAGCGCATTTTACGCGGCGCCAGGTTTGCCACCATCACCGTCAAACGGCCTTCCAGTTTCTCAGGCTCCGGGTATGCAGAACGAATACCGGAGAAGACATTGCGGGTTTCACCGCCGAGCTCCAGCGTCAGGCGCAGCAGCTTGTCAGAACCTTCAACAAATTCCGCTTTCTGAATCAGCGCAATACGCAAATCCACTTTGGCGAAATCATCAAAGGCGATGGTTTCACCGATCGGGTCGTCCGCCAGCGGGCCGGTTGCCGGTGCGGCTGCGGCCTTCACTTCCTCTTTCGAGGCTTCAACCAGCGCTTCAACCTGTTTCATTTCAATGCGGTTATACAGCGCTTTAAAGTTGTTCACCTTGTGGTTCAGCAGCGGCTGCTGAATGGCATCCCAGGTCAGTTCGGTATTCAGGAAAGCTTCGGCGCGTTCGGCAAGCGTCGGCAGCACCGGCTTCAGCCAGGTCATCAGCACGCGGAACATATTAATGCCCATGGTGCAGATGCTTTGCAGGTCAGCATCGCGGCCTTCCTGTTTTGCCACCACCCACGGCGCCTGTTCATCAACATAGCGGTTTGCCACATCAGCAAGCGCCATGATTTCACGTACCGCGCGGCCGAACTCACGGCTTTCCCACGCCTCGCCAATGCTTGCCGCAGCATCGGTAAAGGTTTTATACAGCGCCGGGTCAGCAATTTCCGCAGAGAGCTGGCCGTCGAAACGCTTAGCGATAAAGCCTGCGTTACGGGAGGCGAGATTGACGACTTTGTTGACGATATCGCTGTTCACGCGCTGCACGAAGTCTTCCAGATTCAGATCGATATCGTCGATGCGTGAAGAGAGCTTCGCGGTGTAGTAATAGCGCAGGCTGTCGGCATCGAAGTGGTTCAGCCAGGTGCTGGCTTTAATGAACGTACCGCGCGACTTGGACATTTTCGCGCCGTTTACCGTCACATAGCCGTGCACGAACAGGTTGGTTGGCTTGCGGAAGCCGCTGCCTTCAAGCATTGCCGGCCAGAACAGGCTGTGGAAGTAAACAATATCTTTACCGATGAAGTGATACAGCTCGGCGGTGGAATCTTTCTTCCAGTATTCGTCAAAGCTTGCAGCATCGCCGCGTTTGTCACACAGATTTTTAAACGAACCCATATAACCGATTGGCGCATCCAGCCAGACGTAGAAGTATTTACCCGGCGCGTCCGGAATTTCGAAGCCAAAGTAAGGCGCGTCGCGGGAGATATCCCACTGTTGCAGGCCTGACTCGAACCATTCCTGCATTTTGTTTGCTACCTGCTCCTGCAACGCGCCGGAGCGGGTCCAGGCCTGCAGCATTTCGCTAAACGACGGCAGGTCGAAGAAGAAGTGCTCGGAGTCACGCATTTCAGGCGTAGCGCCTGAAACCACGGATTTCGGGTCGATTAGCTCGGTTGGGCTGTAGGTCGCGCCGCACACTTCGCAGTTATCACCGTACTGATCCGGCGATTTGCATTTCGGACAGGTGCCTTTCACGAAACGGTCCGGCAGGAACATGCCTTTTTCCGGATCGTATAGCTGAGAGATAGTGCGGTTTTTAATGAAACCGTTCTCTTTCAGACGACCATAAATCACCGACGCCAGCTCGCGGTTTTCATCGCTGTGCGTGGAGTGATAGTTGTCGTAGCTGATATTAAAGCCGGCAAAATCAGTCTGATGCTCCTGGCTCATTTCACCAATCATCTGCTCTGGCGTGATGCCCAATTGTTGAGCTTTCAACATGATAGGCGTGCCGTGCGCGTCATCCGCGCAGATGAAGTTGACCGTGTTGCCGCGCATTCGTTGGTAACGGACCCAGACATCAGCCTGAATATGCTCCAGCATGTGACCGAGGTGGATTGAGCCGTTAGCGTACGGAAGTGCGCACGTTACCAATAATTTTTTCGCGACATGAGCCATAGTAGGAATTGCATCTTCTAATGAGAAAAGGGCTTTGATGTTAACCGAAAGCCCGCCCTGCGGTAAACCACACAAGGTGCACAAGGAAATTTTATCGCGCCTTGCGGCATCTGGTATGCTTAGCAAACTGCAATGTAAGTCAAAATATAAGGAGTCGGGATGAGCTCTCAATCCCAGGCAAGTAAATCCCCCGAGCAGCTGCGCGCGATGGTCGCCGGGACGCTGGCCAATTTTCAGCACCCAACCCTGAAACATAATCTCACCGTGCTTAAAGCTCTGCATCACGTTGCTATGCTTGACGATACGCTGCACGTTGAGCTTTTAATGCCCTTCGTGTGGAAGAGCGGCTTTGAAGCGCTGCAGGAGCAGTGCAGTTCAGATTTGCTGCGTATTACCGGTGCGAAGGCCGTGGACTGGAAGCTCAGCCAAAACGTCGCCACCTTAAAACGTGTGAAAAACCATCCTGGCATCAACGGCGTGAAAAATATTATCGCCGTAAGCTCTGGTAAAGGCGGGGTAGGAAAGTCGAGCACCGCGGTTAACCTGGCGCTGGCGCTGGCGGCCGAAGGGGCAAAAGTCGGTATTCTTGATGCGGACATCTACGGCCCGTCGATTCCAAATATGCTGGGAGCTGAACACGAACGTCCTACTTCCCCGGACGGCACGCACATGACGCCAATCTCCGCACATGGCCTTGCGACCAACTCCATTGGTTATCTGGTCACCGACGAAAACGCCATGGTGTGGCGCGGCCCGATGGCAAGCAAAGCGCTGATGCAGATGCTGCAGGAAACGATGTGGCCGGACCTGGATTATCTGGTGCTGGATATGCCGCCGGGCACCGGCGACATTCAACTTACCCTTGCACAAAACATCCCGGTAACGGGCGCGGTGGTCGTTACCACGCCGCAGGACATCGCGCTAATCGATGCCCGCAAGGGAATTGTGATGTTCGAAAAAGTTGATGTGCCGGTGCTGGGCATCGTTGAGAACATGAGCATGCATATCTGCAGCAACTGCGGCCACCACGAGCCAATCTTTGGCACCGGCGGCGCGCAGAAACTGGCGGATCAGTACCAAATTGCTCTGCTGGGCCAGATGCCGCTGCATATTACGCTGCGTGAAGATCTGGATGCCGGTAATCCAACGGTTATCAGCAGGCCGGATAGCGAATTTACCGCTATTTATCGCCAGTTGGCGGGGCGCGTAGCGGCGCAGCTTTACTGGCAGGGTGAGGTTATTCCTGCGGATATCGCCTTCAGGGCTGTTTGATTTACAGGGCGGGTGACACAGGCTTACCCGCCCTCATCGTTTAAATGACAAAGTGCATTAAAAAATATTCCCCGCCCGGTTCTTCGCCGCGGGCTTCAATACGCCAGCCGTGTCGCTGATAGAACTCTACCGCATGTTTATTCTTCACCAGGCATTTCAGCGCACCCGTGCTGCTGAATTCCGACTGTACTTTTTCCAGTAAGGCATGACCTACGCCGCGTCCGTTGTGCTCAGGCGCCACAAACAGGTTATGCAGAAAGTTGTCATTCACCCATACCGAGGCAAACCCCAGCCGGTGCCCCTCTTCTTCCGCCACCCAGATTTGCTCATCTTTAGTCGCTTCATCGAAATCTTCCAGTTGCCAGACGCTGCCGTCCAGCCACGACCAGGCGTCACGCCGGGCATGCAGATACAACGTTCTTAAAAAAGGACGATCGCTTTCGTTCCAGGGACGAATTATCACGGCATATTCCTTCCGTTTTTAACGAAACTATAATCATTGGGAGCGGCACAGGGGGTAAAGCGGCGTAGTTTTTATTACAATATCCCTGCTTCTCTATATACTGCCCGCTTTTCGAGAGTTTGAACGAGAGATACTCACCATGATGAATAATGACGTATTACGCAGCGTGCGCTACATGCTGAACCTGAACAATGATGACATGGTGAAAATTTTCGCCCTGACAGATACCGCGGTTACCGTTGAGCAAATCGTCACCTGGACCAAAAAGGAAGACGAAGAAAAATTTAAGCTCTGCCCGGATATCCTGATGGCAAACTTCTTAAACGGTCTGATTTACTTTCGACGCGGCAAAGATGAAAGCAAGCCTGCGCCAAAAATTGAACGCAAAATGACCAATAACATTATCCTGAAAAAGCTGCGTATTGCGTTCGATCTCAAAAGTGACGACGTGCTGGAGATTCTGACTTCTCAGGAGTTCCGTATCTCCATGCCGGAAATTACCGCCATGATGCGCGCCCCGGAGCATAAAAACTTCCGTGAGTGCGGTGACCAGTTCCTGCGCTACTTCCTGCGTGGCTTAACTGCACGTGTGCAGAAGAAGTAAAATTTTTTGCGGCCCATTCAATAGCAGGGCGGGTAAGCGAAACGCCACCCGCCCTTGAAGCAATTTGTACATCTGGTTTTTATAAAGGACGATCGGTTGTCACCACCACTTCTGGCTGTGAGCGTCGCCCAAACATCCCCATTGCACCGGCGAGAATCGCTTCAACAATGAACATGAAGAAGGCAAACCAGCTAGCTTTTGCTGTGGCAGCGGCGGCTTTATCTGCTGCTTCACGGGCTTTTTGCTCGGCCTCTTTCTTCATTTCCTCATATTTAGCTCGTGCCGCCTGATAGTTTTTCTCAGTCTGAGCCACTATTTGCTCGGCTTCCGCATCTGATTTACCCGTTCTGGCGATAATGATGTTTTTCAGAGCTTCACGATCGGCCGCCTGGAAGGTACTTTCATTCCTCTGGGTCAGGCCTTTAATAAAGCTGGCGATATCGCCTCCCTGATTTAGCTGATTTTGCGCCCGATCGCCTTCGTTTTGCGCCTGGTTTTGTAAGGCTTCCGGCTGCAGCTCCGGTTTGCCCGTTTGCCGCAACGTTGTTTCAAGTTCATTTTGCAGGCTATCAAGGTTGATATTATTTTCCTGAAGCTTGTCTTTCGTCATCTGCGTTACCGAAGGCGCTACCGCGGAAATGCCGCTGCCCAGGGCCTGCAGACCCGCGCCTGCAACGTTTGCAGCTCCACTCATGGCGCTGTTAGCCAGTGAAATTAAAAACCAGGTACAAATCAGGGTATTCACGCCAAACATTAAAACGCCGTGCAGCGCACCTTCACGATGGGCCAGCCGCCCGCTAATAAACCCACCCGCCGCGATAGCAATTAACATGCTTATACCGGTCCAGATGGCGGCGCCGGTGGCAATACCGTCCATAGGGTGCTGCTCTTGCAAAGGGTCTATTGTGGTGGTGCCAATTGCCGTACCCAGAATGGCGAGCAGTAAATAAACAACCATGGAAATAACTACGCCGGCAAATATAGCACTCCAGGAAATACGTTTCAGCGGGAAATAATTACGTCTGGCATAGGCAAGGTCGTAATCTCTGTTATCAGGAGTTTGAGGATCTATCATGGCGGATCTCCCTGGTTCAGCGTTGAAATTGAGGATGAGAATGGAAGTATAAAATTAAAATCTAGCTCTTAATTTAAATTCTGTGAAGGAACGCTTAGTAAATTAATACAAAAAGCCGCCGGAGAAGTGCTCAACGTCTAAAGAGCATTTTACCAAAGCGGCTTATCAAATTAACTATAATGGCCTTACAGGATCGGTAGGTTCAATAATCCTGTCGGGGTCTTCAGGATCGATATCATCCGAAAAAGGCTCCTCATCATCAGGAACACGAGGAACAGGCTCATCATCAGGAAGCGGATCAACGAAATCAGGACGTTCGGACATATAACCTCCAACTAAAACCTGCGTTAACTTAACTAATCAAAACTCATTTCTGGTTTTGTTTAGGTTTCTTTTCATCGTTTTTAGGCTTTTTTTCCTGGTTCTTAGGCTGATCTTTCGAAACCTGTAAAATTATGTTTTTCATCATCAACTCCGGTAGAGTAAGTAGCATTTTGCTACTTTCGAAGTATAGTTATTTACTCTTATTACCGCGAGCGAGACGGTATATATAAAGAAGCAGTCAGCGGGGCAATTTAAAAGGATTTTTAAAATCGATGGGGTTTTCATCAGCTTATAAATAAACATCCGGAGTATATCTGCTCAGCCAGTTTGCTTATTTGTTTCTCGCCCGCAAACCTGAGCGTCTGCTGAGCGCCTGGCGCTCAGGTTTGAACGCAAAACGTGGGTCACGACTGTATCTGGCCGTGACCCCGGCTATCATTCCCTGGTTACCTGCTTGTTTGCCGGCTGTTCAAGGATCATGGTTTGTGTCTGACTGAGGCTAATATGCGCGGCGCGGAGCATTTTGAGAATTTCATACAGCAGGTCGCTGCGGGTAGAGCTGACCATGCGCGGGCTGTTCACATAGCCGGTTACGCTCAGCACGATCCCGGTTGGCCCCAGCTCTTTAAAACTCACCGATGGCGGCGGGTTCTCAAGAATGGATTCATGCAGGGTATAGGCCTCAAGCAGTAGATTACGCACCTGCTCGGGGTCGATGTCCAGCGGGAAAGTCAGCGCGATAGTGGCCACGCCTTGCGCATTGCCCATAGTGGCATTTCGCACGTTCTGCGAAATGAGCTGCGAGTTCGGCACGATGACCGTGGACTTATCCCCAAGCTGAATTTCGGTGGCGCGCACGTTGATACGGCGAATATCTCCCTCAACGCCGCTGATGCTGACCAGATCGCCCACTTTTACCGGTCTTTCAGTAAGCAGAATAAGACCGGAGATAAAGTTCTTCACAATCTCCTGTAAACCAAAACCGATACCTACCGACAGGGCGCTGACAATCCACGCCAGTTTGTTCCATTCGATGCCCAGCATCGAGAGCGTCAGCATGATGATCAGCACGTAGCCTACGTTGGTGAACAGCGTCACCAGCGAGGCGCGCAGACCTCTGTCCATCATAGTTTTCGGCAGGAAATCGTTATCCAGCCAGCGACGCGTGGAACGCAGGATGTACCAGCCAATTCCCAGACACAGCACGGCGTTTACCGCGTGCGCCGGGATAATATTCATCCCTTCGAGGCCTTTCCCGCCCCAGATGTCCACGATTTTGCTCAGCAGCTCCAGCGGCGTGGTGGATCCGAACGTACCGTTAAGTAGCGCAACGGCGGCCATCAACAGCAGGGACGTTTTGCCTACTGCGGATAACAAAGTGGAAGCGAGCGACAGGTGCCGGTCATTAACGCTCAGCGTGCTTTTAAGGATTTTGCCGCTGTGTGTATTGGGGGAGAACACGCTTTCGCATAGATCCACCACAAAGTGAATAAGCAGATACAGGCAACTGACCACCAGGCCAATCCACAGCAGCTCGAAGGTCACAAAACGCGCCAGCGGGATGTAGCCGATCAGCAATGCCAGCAGGATAACGAAAGCCGTCAGGCTGATAATGAGATGGATAATGCCGGCAAGCGTGGAGCGGGCTTCGGTTTGCTCTCCCTCAGCGCGCATTTTGCGGCGTATACGATTGACGCGGATTGGCGCCACGAGGCAGTTAAGAGCCACCAACAGAGCCGATAAACCGTTACCGAACAGGGTGGCGTCAATACTTGCGCCAACCAGCGCATTCAACTGCTCAATGGTGCCGAAGATAAAGATAAACGTCGCCAACAGGACAGGGAACGCGGCCAGCGTTTTAGCCAGCGGATCGGCAATGCCCGGCAGACGCCAGGAAGGATGGCGATTGGACAGTAACGCAATCCCCAGACCGGCGATTATCGCTGAGAAGTAGGTGAGCCCGACAAGCTGCTCCGCAAATTCAGTTATCTGCTCAGAGATATCCGGCAGACGCGTAAAAATATAGCAAAGTAATTGCATGCTGATGCCCAGCGTCAGCATGGTACTCAGGGTGGTGAAACAGGCAAGGAAGCTGCGGCGAAAACGCCCCTGCGGCAGCCAGCGTGGCAGGATCCAGTTAATCGGCACATCCAGCGCTCTGCGACCGAACAGGCCTATACCCAGCGCCAGAAACAGATAGAAGCCGGTGCCAAAACGCCACTCTTCTTCCCATGCCTGACCCCAGGCGTCGCTGAGCTGAGAGCCAAAATCATCGAAGCGGGCCGCGTCTTTGTCGCTGGGATCGATAAGAGGCGTCCAGAATTTCTCACTCAGGATACCGCCGGTATTCAGGGCGATCTGCGTTTTCAACGCATCGCGACGCAGGCCGTTAATTTGCCCCGAGAGGTTTTGCGCGCCCACGACGATAGCTTTGGTTTGCTCGATTTGCGTGGTGAGCAGGTTTTTGCTGTTGTTTAATTGCTTACGCTGGCTTACGACCTGCGGCGTTTCTTTCAGCGTGTCCGGCGCTGGCGCCGGGCCAAGTACATCCAGCTGAGCCCGGACCTGGGCCAACTGCGGCGCCAGAGCTACCGCCAGCTGTTCGGCATCGGCTGCAAGTTTTAACGCATCGTCGTTCAGGCTGGTGAACTGCTTATCGAGTTTTGCGCTTGACGCTCGCTGCTTCAGGGAGTCCAGGCGTTTCTGTAGCGCCGGCAGCTCGGTGCTGGCATTAACTTTTACCGGCTGTTCAGTGCCGGTTTGCCCGGTGCTTTCATCCGCCAGGGTCAGAAACGGGGTGAATATCAAACAGGACAACAATGCCAGTAATAACGGCACTCTTAACATTTTTTGCATGG
>DALYUA010000086.1:0-9751 GCA_031993245.1 Buttiauxella sp.
AGTAATCAGCTCAGAAACCGGCGTATTCTTTAATTCGGTAAGATTCATAATGGTGGGTTCTTAAACTCGGGGTAAATCTCGAACATGTTTCGTGAATGGTATGGCAGGGTCATCCATGCCTGTTTAATGGCCAGCACCACATGTCTTATCGCTGTCTGGTCATAGGAAAAACGCAGAACTGAAACGACACGACGGAATGGGTGATACGCCCGAAATCGATTATGCAACCATGTGCTCACTGTGAAATTAGCGTCTTAGCGATAGCGAATGAGAAGCATTGGGTATTACAAAGATTCAAACTTTAAGGCAAGTTCAAGGTGCAGTAAAAGTAACTTAGCATGACTGACGCCGGGCGTCCAGCGGCTCACAAAAATTTGCGAACCGCGCACGCGCCGGCTGAGATTCCATTACGCCAGATTAGCGTCCAGGAACTCTTTTAACTGGCCTTTGGACAGCGCACCGACTTTAGTGGCAGCCACTTCACCGTTCTTAAACAGCAGCAGAGTCGGAATACCGCGGATGCCATATTTCGGCGCGGTGCCCGGGTTCTGATCGATGTTCAGTTTAGCAACGGTTAATTTGCCCTGATATTCATCAGCGATTTCATCAAGAATCGGGGCGATCATTTTGCATGGACCACACCATTCTGCCCAGAAATCAACGAGGATCAACCCGTCAGCTTTAAGTACGTCCGTGTCGAAACTGTCGTCAGTCAGGTGAATAATTTTATCGCTCATGTTCTACTCCACAGGATTATGTCTACCTTGTTGGTGTAGCATTAACCAACTTAAGGTTGACTTTATTTCACCGGATACGCTTTCGTAAAGCAATAGTTAGCTGATATTCTACCACACTATGAGCAAAACACATTTGACCGAACAGAAGTTTTCCGACTTCGCCCTGCACCCTAAGGTGATTGAAGCCCTTGAAACTAAAGGGTTTCATAACTGCACCCCTATTCAGGCACTCGCGCTTCCGCTGACGCTGGCGAATCGTGATGTTGCAGGTCAGGCGCAAACCGGTACTGGCAAAACGATGGCGTTCTTAACGTCAACGTTCCATTATTTACTCTCTCACCCTGTTCCGGAGAACCGCCAGGTGAACCAGCCGCGCGCCTTAATTATGGCGCCGACTCGTGAACTGGCAGTGCAAATCCACTCCGACGCAGAACCGCTGGCCCAGGCTACCGGCCTGAAACTCGGCCTGGCTTACGGTGGCGACGGCTACGATAAACAGCTTAAAGTGCTGGAAAGCGGCGTCGACATCCTGATTGGCACAACCGGTCGCTTAATCGACTACGCCAAGCAAAATCATATCAATTTAGGTGCCATTCAGGTCGTGGTGCTGGATGAAGCCGATCGCATGTACGATCTGGGCTTTATCAAAGATATCCGTTGGTTGTTCCGTCGTATGCCGCCGGTAACGCAACGCCTGAACATGCTGTTCTCCGCCACCCTTTCTTACCGCGTACGTGAACTGGCTTTCGAACAGATGAACAACGCCGAATATGTGGAAGTGGAACCAGAGCAGAAAACGGGTCACCGTATCAAAGAAGAGCTGTTCTATCCTTCGAACGATGAGAAAATGCGCTTACTGCAGACGCTCATTGAAGAAGAGTGGCCGGACCGCGCAATCATCTTTGCCAACACGAAACACCGCTGTGAAGATATCTGGGGCCACCTGGCCGCCGATGGACACCGCGTTGGCCTGTTAACCGGCGACGTCGCGCAGAAAAAACGCCTGCGCATTCTGGATGAGTTCACCCGTGGCGATCTCGATATCCTGGTAGCAACAGATGTGGCCGCCCGCGGTCTGCACATTCCGGCCGTAACGTATGTATTCAACTACGATCTGCCGGATGACTGCGAAGATTACGTTCACCGTATTGGTCGTACCGGTCGCGCCGGTGCAAGCGGGCATTCAATCAGTCTCGCCTGTGAAGATTACGCGTTAAATCTGTCAGCAATCGAAACCTATATCGGTCACTCGATTCCGGTCAGCAAGTACAAGACAGAAGCGCTGTTAAGCGAGCTTCCACCACCAAAACGTTTGACCCGTCCTCGTTCCGGTAACGGTCCTCGTCGTGGCGGCAGCGCATCCCGTGGTAATCGTCGTCGCACAGGTTAATTATCTATGCTCAGCTCCACCTCACTGTATGCAGCTATTGATTTAGGTTCTAACAGTTTTCATATGTTAGTGGTACGTGAGGTGGCTGGGACGATACAAACCCTGGCCCGCATCAAACGTAAAGTCCGGCTCGCTGCCGGGTTAAACAGCGAAAATGCGCTTTCTCCGGAAGCCATGGAGCGCGGGTGGCAATGCCTGCGCTTATTCGCGGAACGCCTACAGGATATCCCCCCGGCGCAAATTCGTGTTGTCGCCACGGCAACGCTTCGTCTTGCCACCAACGCCCAGCAATTCATCCAGCAGGCCGAGAAAATTCTGGGATGCCCCATCCCGGTAATTCGCGGCGAGGAAGAAGCACGACTTATTTATCAAGGCGTTGCGCACACTACCGGTGGCGCAGATCAGCGTCTGGTTGTGGATATTGGCGGAGCCAGCACAGAATTAGTCACCGGCACCGGGGCGCAAACGACCGCGCTATTTAGCCTTTCGATGGGCTGCGTAACCTGGCTTGAACGTTTCTTTAGCGATCGCAATCTGGCCCAGGAAAATTTTGATGCAGCAGAAGCTGCGGCAAGTGAAGTGTTAAAGCCGGTTATTGACGAGCTAAAGCATCATGGCTGGAAGGTCTGCGTGGGCGCCTCGGGCACCGTACAGGCTTTGCAGGAAATTATGATGGCGCAGGGCATGGATGAGCGTATCACCCTTGCGAAATTGCAACAGTTGAAGCAGCGCGCCATCCGATGTGGACGCCTCGAAGAGCTGGAAATCGAAGGCTTAACGCTCGAACGAGCGCTGGTTTTCCCAAGCGGCCTGGCTATTTTAATCGCCATCTTTGAACAACTCGGCATTCACTGTATGACTCTGGCCGGCGGCGCTCTGCGCGAAGGCCTGGTTTATGGCATGCTGCATCTGAGCGTCGATCAGGAAATCCGTAGCCGCACTATCCGTAATATTCAGCGTCGTTTTATGGTCGATATCGCGCAGGCCGCCCGCGTCCAGCAACTGGCACAGGCTTTTGCCGGTTATGTTGCCGATGAATGGGAACTTGATACGTTAAGCAAAGACATGCTGAAAAGCGCAGCGCTGCTCCATGAAATTGGCCTGAGCGTCGATTTCAGACAGGCTCCGCTTCATGCAGCCTATCTGGTACGCAATCTGGATCTGCCGGGCTACACGCCAGCGCAGAAAAAGCTGCTGGCCACGCTTCTGCTCAATCAGACCAATCCGGTCGATCTCTCGTCGCTCCACCAGCAAAATGCTGTTCCGCCGCGAATGGCGGAGCGTCTTTGTCGCCTGTTACGTTTAGCGATTATCTTTGCCAGCCGCCGTCGGGACGACATTCTGCCCGCGATTGAACTAAAGGCTCAGGGAGAGGCGCTGCATCTGACTTTTCCTGCAAACTGGCTTGCCTGCCACCCACTTGGCGCTGAACTACTCACCCAGGAAAGCCTGTGGCAAAGCTACGTTCACTGGCCACTCACAATTCAGTAATTCAACCGCCGCGCGCTCTCGCCAACATTTCCCGAATATTCGCGACGTTTGCCTGCCCTTTATTCATGCGCTCTTCAGCCGAAACCACTTTGCGCTCCTGCTCCCACTGCAAATCATCCTGCGGTAGCTCAAGCAGGAAGCGGCTCGGCTCCGGGCGCACCAGTTCGCCATACTGTCGACGTTCTTTGCACAGTGTAAAAGTCAGCTCTTTTTGCGCACGCGTAATACCTACATAAGCCAGACGTCGCTCTTCGTCGATATTGTCTTCATCAATGCTGCTCTGATGCGGCAGCAACCCCTCTTCCATGCCCACTAAAAAAACATAAGGGAACTCAAGTCCTTTAGAAGCGTGAAGGGTCATCAACTGAACCTGATCCGCTTCATCATCGCTTTCGCCACGTTCCATCATGTCTCGCAGCGTGAAACGCGTGACGACCTGAGTCAGCGTCATTGGCTCGTCAATGTCCGACCCTTCAAGCATTTCCGTCATCCAGCTAAACAACTGATTGACGTTTTTCATACGCATTTCCGCCGCTTTCGGACTGGGGGAAGTTTCGTATAACCAGCTTTCGTAATCCACGCCATGAATCAAATCACGCACCGCCGCCACGGGTTCACGCTCAGCAAGCGTCGCAACATCGCGTAACCAGTGGGTGAAGCGCTGTAACGCCTCCAGGCCACGTCCGCTTAAGGTCTGGCTGAGGCCAAAATCAAAGCTGGCGGTGAACAGGCTTTTATTACGCTGCATTGCCCATTCGCCCAGCTTCTGCAGCGTTGCCGGACCAATTTCACGCTTTGGTGTGTTCACAATGCGCAAGAAGGCGCTGTCGTCATCCGGGTTAGTAAGCACGCGCAGATAGGCCAGCAGATCTTTGATTTCCGGCCGTGAGAAAAACGATGTGCCGCCTGAGATGCGATACGGGATACGGTTTTGCATCAGCATCTTTTCGAATACCCGCGACTGGAAATTGCCACGATAAAGGATCGCGTAATCTTTGTAGCTGGTTTTATTGATAAAATGATGGGCGATAAGCTCGCCGGTGACGCGTTCCGCCTCATGATCTTCGCTATTGGCCGTTACCACTTTTAACTCGGTGCCGTAGCCCAGTTCCGAGAAAAGTCGTTTTTCAAAAACGTGCGGGTTATTGGCGATCAGAATATTGGCCGCCTTCAGAATGCGCCCGGAGGAACGGTAGTTCTGCTCAAGCTTGATAACTTGTAAAGCCGGAAAATCCTGGCTCAGCAGCACAAGGTTTTGCGGACGGGCACCACGCCAGGAGTAGATAGACTGGTCGTCGTCTCCTACCACGGTGAAACGGGCGCGGGTGCCCACCAGCAGTTTCACCAGCTCATATTGGCTGGTGTTGGTATCCTGATACTCATCCACCAGCAAATAGCGAATGCGGTTTTGCCAGCGTTCACGCACTTCTTCATTGCGCTGTAAAAGCAGCGTTGGCAGCAAAATGAGATCGTCGAAATCCAGCACGTTGCAGGATTTCAGGTGAGTGTCGTACAGGCCATAGCAGTGCGCGAAAATCCGATCCCGCTCGCCTTTCGCCTGCGCTGCCGCCTGAGAAGGCGTCATTAGATCGTTTTTCCAGTTTGAGATCGTCGAGATTAGCTGTTGCAGTAAAGTTTTATCGTCTTCAAGCAGACCTTCGGTCAGCTCTTTTAACAACGCGCTCTGGTCGGTGTCGTCAAACAGAGAGAAATTAGATTTCATGCCTAACGCCGCGTATTCGCGCTTGATGATCTCAAGTCCCAGCGTATGGAACGTGGAAATGAGTAATCCGCGGGCTTCTTTGCGCCCCAGCGTTTGTGCTACACGTTCTTTCATCTCACGCGCGGCCTTGTTAGTAAAGGTCACAGCGGCGATGTGCCGAGCCTGATAGCCACACTCACGGATCAGATACGCCATTTTATTAGTGATGACACGCGTTTTGCCCGAGCCTGCGCCCGCCAGCACAAGGCAGGGTCCGGTAACAAATTCGACGGCTTGTTGTTGGCCTGGGTTTAAACGCATAAGAACACTCAATGAAAGTCGGGAGGGGAGAAAAACAGCGTGGTAGTATAGCCAGCGTAATCCATACGACTCAAGGCACTATCATGGCAAAAACCGCGGCAGCATTGCATATCCTTGTTAAGGAAGAAAAACTGGCCCAGGAAATTCTCGAACAGCTGAAAAACGGCGGTGACTTCGAAAAACTGGCGAAAAAGCATTCCACCTGCCCGTCAGGCAAAAAAGGCGGACATTTAGGTGAATTCCGTCAGGGCCAGATGGTCCCGGCTTTCGATAAAATGGTGTTCTCCTGCCCGCTGCTGGAACCTGTCGGGCCGCTGCACACCCAGTTTGGTTGCCATGTCATTAAAGTGCTGTACCGTAACTAATAAAAAAGGCCGGGATTTCCCGGCCTTTTTATACTGTGATGGCGATTAGCCTGCTACAGCGATACGCTTCATATCGGTCATGTAGCCACGCAGTTTCTGTCCTATCTTCTCGATTTCGTGAGTGCGGATAGCTTCGTTAACATCACGCAACTGCGCGTTGTCTACCGTGGCCGCCGGAATTTCTTTACCCAGATCGCCTGCCTGCAGCGTAGTCATGAACTCTTTCAGCAGCGGCACAGCCGCGTAAGAGAACAGATAGTTGCCGTACTCTGCGGTATCGGAGATAACCACGTTCATTTCGTACAGACGCTTACGGGCGATGGTGTTCGCAATCAGCGGCAGCTCGTGCAGTGATTCATAGTAAGCAGACTCTTCGATAATGCCCGCATCCACCATGGTTTCGAATGCCAGCTCAACGCCTGCTTTCACCATCGCGATCATCAGAACGCCTTTGTCGAAGTATTCCTGCTCGGAAATTTTGCCATCAAACTGCGGAGCGGTTTCGAATGCAGTTTTGCCGGTCTCTTCGCGCCAGGTCAGCAGGTTCTTATCATCGTTCGCCCAGTCCGCCATCATACCGGAAGAGAATTCGCCGGAGATGATGTCATCCATATGTTTCTGGAACAGCGGCGCCATAATGGTTTTCAACTGTTCAGACAGCGCGTAAGCACGGATTTTCGCCGGGTTGGACAGACGGTCCATCATCAGCGTAATACCGCCCTGTTTCAACGCTTCGGTGATGGTTTCCCAGCCGAACTGGATCAGTTTTTCTGCATAGGCCGGGTCGGTGCCTTCTTCAACCAGCTTGTCAAAGCACAGCAGGGAGCCTGCCTGCAGCATGCCGCACAGAATGGTTTGCTCGCCCATGAGGTCAGATTTAACCTCTGCCACGAAGGAAGATTCCAGCACGCCCGCACGGTGACCGCCGGTAGCCGCAGCCCAGGCCTTAGCAATCGCCATGCCTTCGCCTTTCGGATCGTTTTCCGGGTGAACCGCAATCAGGGTTGGTACGCCGAAACCACGTTTATACTCTTCACGCACTTCGGTGCCCGGACACTTCGGTGCAACCATTACCACGGTGATGTCTTTACGAATTTGCTCGCCAACCTCAACCACGTTAAAGCCGTGGGAGTAGCCCAGCGCCGCGCCATCTTTCATCATTGGCTGAACGGCCTTAACTACTGCGGAGTGCTGTTTGTCCGGCGTCAGGTTAACCACCAGATCGGCCTGCGGGATCAGCTCTTCGTATGTGCCCACTTTAAAGCCGTTTTCGGTCGCTTTGCGCCATGAAGCACGCTTCTCAGCAATCGCTTCTGCACGCAGCGCATAGGCAACATCCAGACCTGAATCACGCATGTTCAGACCCTGGTTCAAGCCCTGAGCGCCACAGCCGACGATGACGACTTTTTTGCCTTTGAGGTAGCTTGCTTCGTCGGCGAACTCATCGCGCGCCATGAAGCGACATTTACCCAGTTGCGCCAGCTGCTGACGCAGGTTCAAAGTGTTGAAATAATTAGCCATCGTAGGACTCCGTGATTGTCGTGTTGTGTTGCTTGTAAGGGTCGCAAGCCGTGTCTTGTTTGCGATAATGAACCCACTATATGACAGGAAATTCGTTGCTGAAATTGATATATTAACAACGTGACGTTGCAATAATTGCAACGTAAGAATAAAGGCAAATGACCATGGACTTACGCGATTTAAAAACGTTTCTCCATCTTGCGGAAAGCCGCCATTTTGGGCGGAGCGCACGGGCAATGCACGTCAGCCCTTCAACGCTTTCACGCCAGATCCAGCGGCTTGAAGATGACCTGGACCAGCCTTTATTTTTACGCGATAACCGCACCGTCACGCTAACCGAAGCTGGCGAACAACTGCGTCAGTTCGCCCAGCACACGCTTTTGCAGTATCAGCAGATGCGCCATACCATCGGCCAGGAAGGACCATCGCTTTCGGGCGAGCTACATCTGTTTTGTTCGGTTACCGCGGCATACAGTCATTTACCTCCCATTCTGGATCGATTCCGTGCGGAACATCCCAACGTTGAAATCAAACTCACCACGGGCGATGCGGCAGACGCGGTGGAAAAAGTCGACTCTGACGAAGCCGATCTTGCTATTGCCGGTAAGCCGGAATCCTTGCCGCCGGGCATTGCCTTCTCGATGCTGGAAAACTTAGCCGTAGTGCTTATCGCCCCGGCATTGCCCTGCCCGGTTCGCGCATTAGTCACTATTCCCGAACCAGAGTGGAGCAAAGTACCGTTTATTCTGGCGGACCAGGGCCCGGTACGCCGCCGCATTGAACTGTGGTTCCGTCGTCAGAAGATCAGTAACCCGTTTATTTACGCGACGGTCGCGGGACACGAAGCAATGGTTTCGATGGTGGCGTTAGGCTGCGGGGTAGCTTTGCTTCCTGAAGTCGTGCTGGAAAACAGCCCTGAACCTGTACGTAACCGCGTTCAGATTCTGGAGCGCAGCGAGGAAGATGCACCCTTTGAACTCGGCGTATGCGCACAAAAAAAGCGGCTCAATGAGCCGCTTGTGAATGCTTTCTGGAAATTACTGCCGGGTAGCCACTAACCTGCCAGGAAGAAGCGAAACGCCGGATTTTTCGTTTCATCGTGACAGTCATAGCCAAGCTCGTGGAGTCGGGTTTCAAAATCCGGCTCGTTATCTCCCAGCTCAAACGCCGCCAGCACGCGGCCGTAATCTGTACCGTGGCTGCGATAGTGGAACAGCGAAATATTCCAGTGCGTACCCAGCGTTTGCAGAAACTTCAGCAGCGCGCCCGGTGATTCAGGAAATTCAAAGCTGTAGAGACGCTCATGTAGCGGTTTGGATGGTCGCCCGCCCACCATATAGCGCACGTGCAGCTTCGCCATCTCATCGTCGGAAAGATCGACGACGCCGTAACCGCCTTCGTTAAGCTGAGCGAGAATCTCCTGGCGTTCCTCAACACCACGAGTCAGGCGCACGCCGACAAAAATGCAGGCATTGTCCGAGCTGGCATAGCGATAGTTAAACTCCGTCACCGCGCGACCGCCGAGCAACTGGCAGAATTTCAGGAAGCTGCCTTTTTGCTCCGGTATGGTCACAGCAAGCAGCGCTTCGCGCTGTTCGCCAAGCTCGCAACGTTCCGAAACGTAACGTAATCCGTGGAAATTCACGTTTGCGCCGGACAGCACGTGCGCGAGACGTTCACCACGGATCTGATGCTGCTGTACGTATTTCTTTAGCCCCGCCAGCGCCAGAGCGCCAGACGGTTCCGCCACCGCGCGCACGTCCTCGAACAGATCTTTCATCGCCGCACAGATTGCATCGCTGTCCACGGTGATGATGTCATCAAGGTATTCCTGACAAAGGCGGAATGTCTCGTCACCGATACGTTTGACCGCCACGCCTTCGGCGAATAACCCTACGCGTGCCAGGTCAACCGGCTTACCCGCATCTAAAGCTGCCTTCAGACAAGCTGAATCTTCCGCTTCGACAGCGATCACTTTGATCTGCGGCATAAGCTGTTTGATAAGCACCGCCACGCCCGCGGCCAGACCGCCGCCGCCAACCGGCACAAACACCCTGTCGATATGTGCATCCTGCTGCAATAGTTCCAGCGCCAGCGTGCCCTGTCCTGCAATCACCGCCGGGTGATCAAACGGAGGAACGTAGGTGAATCCCTGCTGCCGTGAAAGCTTGATTGCCCGCGCTTTCGCTTCGTCAAAGTTTGCGCCGTGGAGCAGCACTTCGCC
>DALYUA010000087.1:0-9689 GCA_031993245.1 Buttiauxella sp.
TCTTCACGGCTCTGGCCGTTATCGAGCTGTTTGTCGATCCACGGAATCAGGCTGCCCGCCAGAGGTACGCCGAAATTATCAACCGGCAGATTGCCGCTGCGGCTAAGGTCAGTCACTTTGCGTTCGATATCGAGGATAGCGGAAGCCGGGTCAGCCAGTTCGCTGGCAACGTGGCTGTGCAATTGGCCCATCTGGCTTAGCAGTTCACGCATATGACGCGCGCCGCCGCCTGATGCCGCCTGATAGGTAGCAACGGAAACCCAGTCAACCAGATCGTTGGCAAACAAGCCGCCCAGGGACATCAGCATCAGGCTGACGGTACAGTTACCGCCAACAAAGGTTTTCACGCCTTTGTTGAGGCCTTCCTGAATAACGTGCTGGTTTACCGGGTCGAGAATAATAATGGCATCGTCCTTCATGCGCAGCGAAGAGGCGGCGTCAATCCAGTAGCCCTGCCAGCCGCTTTCACGAAGCTTTGGGTAGATTTCATTGGTATAATCGCCACCCTGGCAAGTAATGATAATATCCAGTGCCTTCAGTGCTTCCAGATCGTAGGCGTCCTGAAGCGTACCGCCAGGTTGGCCTGCGAAAGACGGGGCGGCAAGGCCCAACTGAGAAGTTGAGAAGAAAACGGGACGAATGGCGTCAAAATCACGCTCTTCTACCATGCGCTGCATGAGTACAGAGCCGACCATACCGCGCCAGCCAATAAAACCTACATTTTTCATAGCGACTTATCCGTGCTGAAGTGTTTGCGTTGTGTGCATGAATTGCAACTGTCATCCACCTTACAAAATGCAGCCAAAGTCGCAAGTGAAATTAATCAATGATATCCGCTGCATCAGAAACAAAGCTTATTAGCGGTAAAACTTGTGCGTTTTTCGGGGAAAACAGATGAACGAAATTATATCCGCAGCGGTTCTGCTAATCCTGATTATGGATCCGCTGGGCAACCTGCCGATCTTTATGTCAGTGCTCAAACATACGGAGCCAAAGCGCCGCCGGAAAATCATGATCCGCGAGCTGCTTATCGCGCTGTTATTGATGCTGGTTTTCCTGTTTGCTGGCGAAAAAATCCTGGCGTTTCTTAACCTTCGCGCGGAAACCGTGTCGATTTCAGGCGGGATTATTCTCTTCCTGATCGCGATTAAAATGATTTTTCCCAGCCAGGAAGGAAGCACCACCGGCCTGCCTGCGGGTGAAGAACCCTTTATCGTACCGCTGGCAATTCCGCTGGTCGCCGGGCCATCGCTGCTGGCAACGCTAATGCTGCTGTCGCACCAGTATCCAAACCAGATGGGGCATTTAGTGGCCGCGCTGATGCTGGCCTGGGGCGGCACGGTCGCTATTCTGTTGCAGTCGTCGCTGTTCCTGCGTCTGCTGGGGGAAAAAGGCGTCAACGCGCTGGAACGTCTGATGGGCCTGGTGCTGATTATGATTTCCACCCAGATGTTCCTGGACGGGATTCGGACGTGGATGCAGGGGTGATAGTTTTCCCCTTCTCCTTGCAGGGAAGGGGAACATTAAACTCAGGACAGCAGCGTAAAAGCAATCATCCCCACAATCGCACCGGTAGTACCGAGGATGGTTTCCATCATCGTCCAGGTTTTCAGGGTTTGTCCTTCTGTCGCGCCGGTAAATTTGCCGAACAGCCAGAAGCCCGCGTCGTTTACGTGGCTGACTACGATAGAGCCGCCCGCAATGCAGATAGACAAAGCAGCCATCTGCGCACCGTTGTAGTTCAGCTGTTCAATAACCGGCATCACCAGGCCAACTGCGGTCAGACAGGCAACCGTAGCGGACCCCTGAATAATACGCACGGCTGCCGCCAGCACAAAACAGGTGACCGCGATCGGCAGGCCCAGGCCGGTCAGCGCTTCCCCTAATGCCGGGCCAACGCCGGAATCAACCAGTACCTGTTTAAATACGCCTCCGGCACCGATGACCAGCAGGATAATGCCCGCAGGCTGCAACGCGTGGCCACAGATTTCCATGACTTTTTCTTTCGGCATTCCGCGACGGATAGCCAGGCCGTAAGTCGCCACCAGACAGGCCACCAGAATCGCCGTGAACGGGTGCCCGATAAACTCCAGCCACTGGTACAGCGTCGAGCCTTCCGCAACAAAGCGAGCGGCGATAGTTTTCAGGCCAACCAGCACCAGCGGCAGCAGGATCAGCGACAGGCTGAAGCCGAACGACGGCAGTTTGCCCTCACCTAAATGCGGCTCGGTGATATCGTCAGGAATATGCAGCTCAACGTATTTGCTGATGAAGTTCCCAAACAGCGGTCCGGCGACAATCATGCCGGGGATAGCCGCGCACAGACCAATGAGGATCATCCAGCCGAAATCCGCATGCATCTGCGAAGCCAGCAGCATTGGCGCAGGTCCTGGCAGCAGAAATGCCGCGGCCGCCGCAACACCGGCGAAAAGAGGAATGACAAGCTTAACGAGGTTAGTCCCTGTATGGCGCGCCATAGAGAACGCAACGCTTATCAGCAGTACAATCGCCACCTCAAAGAACAGCGGCAGCGCGCAAATTAAACCTGCCAGGCCAATCGCATAATGCGCGCGACTGTGGCCGAAAGACTTGAGCATTTTGACCGCAATCTGGTCAACCGCGCCCGTCTCATGAAGAATTTTGCCGAACATGGCGCCAAGCGCGACGACGATGGCCAGGAAGCCCAGCGTACCGCCCATCCCTTTTTCCATGGTTGCCGCGATTTTGTCGAGCGGCATTCCGGAAAACAGCCCCGCACCAATTGAAACCACCATCAAAGCAACGAAGGCGTGCATACGCGCCTTCATTACTAAAAACAGCAGCAGTAAAACTGACCCTACTGCTGTTAAAACAAGCGTTAATGTACTCACTGCGCACTGCCTTTATTGATTAAAGCGATTGTGCTGGCGACAACGTCTTCCAGCGTCTGGTCGATATCAACAACCAGCACATCTTTTTCTTCTGCCTGCGGCGCTTCCAGCGTCTCAAACTGAGTCACTAGCATTTGAGGCTTGAAGAAGTGGCCTTTACGCGCTTTCAGGCGGCTTTCAATGACCTCAAAATCGCCTTTCAGGTAAATGAAAGAAAGGTTCGGGTTACCGTCACGCAGCTGGTCACGATAGACCTTCTTCAGCGCGGAACAGACAATCAGGGAAACTTTATTGGTACGCTGCATCGCGAATGCGGCATCGTTTAGCGCCTGCAGCCACGGCTTGCGGTCATCGTCGTTTAACGGCTCGCCGGAGGTCATTTTTGTGATGTTGCTGCGCGGATGCAAAAAATCGCCATCCAGAAATGCGGCTTTCAACCGGTACGCGACTTCGCCCGCAACAGCGGACTTGCCGCTGCCAGAAACGCCCATCAGGATATAGATATGGTGGTCATGGTTCGTAGTGCTCATAGCGTAGCTCCGACTGGCACAATGATTACGTAATTATCAGCCACCGCGCTCACCTTCGCTGTTACGGGTAACTGTTATCGGTAACATTGTCCGGAGTGGTTGGGCAATAAGCAATAACCATTCTGTTGAAAAGCCAATAAGTGTGAACTACGTCAACTTTTACCGCTGCTAGATCGAGCCACCCGGCGAGAGCGTAAAGCCAAGATCGAGCATCTTCGGGATCACTTCTTCACCGCGAATTCTTGCCAGCAAACGCTCTGCGCCAATGCGGCCCATGCGTTCACGCGGCGTCAGGACGCTCGCCAGCCGCGGCTCCATCACCTGGCCTATATCGTGGCCATGGAAACCGGCAATTGCCATATCGCGAGGGATGCTCAAACCCTGCCGCTGGCATTCAAATGCGGCACCGATGGCTAAATCATCATTGGTACAGAAAATGCTGTCGAGCTGCGGATATTCCCGCCGCGCCTGGCGGAACAGTTCAATCCCGGTGGAATAAGAGGAGGATTGCTCGACCATAACGCTATAGGGTATCAGACCGGCATCGCGCATCGCCTGTTCGTAACCGCGCTGCTTGATAACAGTACGTTCATCAAGACGCGCGCCGAGGTAGGCTACATGGCGATGGCCGCGGGCAATGATGGCCGCCGTCATCTGGCGCGCGGCTTCAAAGTTATCGAAGCCAACGGCAATATCAAGGCATGGCGAAATGCTGTCCATCAGCTCCACAACCGGAATACCGGCCACTTCGATCATTTTAAGCGTGCGTGGGGTGTGGGTGCGTTCGGTAAGGATAAGTCCGTCAATATTCCAGGAAAGCATCGACTCCAGACGTTCTTCTTCCAGCTCCGGTTTATAACCGTAGTGGGCGAGCATGGTCTGGTAGCCGTAAGCGTCAATCACGTTTTCAATACCGCGTAATACTTCGGCAAAGACCTGGTTAGTCAGAGAAGGTAAAAGCACGCCGATGGCGCGGCTGGTGGAATTAGAAAGAATATCGGGCGCCCGGTTTGGGATGTAGCCCAGCTCGTCCAGCGCGGCGGCAATTTTTACCTGTAGCGCGGCGGACACCTGGTCGGGGTTGCGCAGAAAACGGCTCACCGTCATTTTGGTGATCCCTACCCGATCGGCAACGTCCTGTAGTACCGGTCTTTTCTTTTTCATGATCCGTGCCAGCCTCTCCAATATTGACAGGCAAGTTTAGCACGTCCCAGATACAACCTTCCCCTGTTTCAGGAGAAGGTTGTGACCGGTAACTATCAGACCGGTGGCAAATCGAACAGCAATATTTCGCTTGCTTCGCTGGCGTGTACGGAAATGGCTTGCTCATCCCAGATGGCAACCGCATCGCTGGTTTTTGCCTGCTTGCCGTTGATGGAAACGTCGCCTTTCACTACCTGAATCCAGATACGGCGATCTGCCGGGATCTGATAGACAGACTGTTCATCTTTTGCCAGCGCCCAGCGCGAGAGCTCCATATCCTGATACACTTTCAACGAACCGTCGCGGGCGTCTGGTGAAAGCACCAGCTGGCGGCCCTGCGGCGCGTCAAAACGACGCTGGTCATAGCGCGGCGTGATGCCGGTTTTTTCAGGAATGATCCAGATCTGGTACAGACGCAGACGTTCGGTTTCGCTTGGGTTGTACTCAGAGTGGGTAACGCCCGTCCCGGCGCTCATAATCTGGAATTCACCTGCCGGAACCTTTTCTTCATTACCCATGCTGTCCCGATGCGCTACCGCACCTTCCAGCACATAAGTCAGAATTTCCATGTCTTTGTGCGGATGCGTACCAAAACCCTGCCCGGCTTCCACCACGTCTTCGTTAATGACGCGCAGCGCCGAGAAGCCCATAAAATTGGCGTCGTAATAGTTGGCAAAAGAGAAAGTGTGCCAGCTATCCAACCAACCATGATTCGCGTGTCCACGTTCTTCAGCTTTTCTTAAGTAGATCATTTCACTTCTCCTCAATGCGTTTGATGGAGTAAGTGTGGACCTGAACAGGTGAGGATCATAGAGGGTGAAGTTTGACGCCTCTGTTCAAAAATTATGAACAAGTTTGAGGCGTCAATTTAGCTATCAGGCCAGCGTCACCGTTGAAGGTGAAGCCTGTTCGAAACCGCGCTCGAGGATTTCAAGGTTGGTGAATGCTTCAGTTTCACTGACGAAATTCGGCTTGCCGTTGACGAGGGTTTCATACAGCGCGTCATACACGCGGCCATAATCGCCCTGCTCCGGCTCCATCTCTTCGCGCACCGTTTCTCCGGCGTCATTCACATATTCAAGTACGCCGACGCTGCTGTCTGCGGCAAAGCCCGGTTCGCCCGGCATGATATACGCCTTCAGGCTGGTTTCCTGTTGGTCGATACCATATTTAACGAACGAGCCTTTGGTGCCGTGGACGATAAATTTCGGATAGTCGATTTTCACCAGGTGACTGGTCTTAACGATAGCTTTCATATCGCCGTAGAACAGTTGCGCCTCAAAGGTATCGTCCGGATTGGCTTTGTTACGCACGCTGCGAATGTCATACGCTACGTGATCCGGGCGGCCAAACAGCGAGATAATCTGGTCCATGGTATGGACGCCAAGGCCGTAGAAAGCTCCGTCCGCAGGCAGGCCCGGTTTGGTTTCCGCTTCCGGGCGATACATATCAAAGTGGCTTTCCACCTCAACAATCTTACCCAGCTTGCCGCTTTCAACGGCTTTTTTCATCGTCAGGAAGCAGGAGTCAAATCGGCGATTCTGGTAAGGCGAGATGGTCAGCCCTTTGGCGCGCGCCAGCTTAAAAAGTTCTTTTGCTTCGGCAAGCGTTGGAGTAAATGGCTTTTCCACCAGCACGTTTTTACCGGCTTCCAGGGCGCGTTTCGCATACTCGAAATGGCTGTCAGCGTGCGTGCAGACAACAACCAGTTTGACCTGCGGGTCGTAAAGCACTTCATCCAGCCGGCTGGTGAAATGGATATGGCTATACTGCGGCTGCCCTTCGATTTCCGGCTTTTCATGACGGCGAAAGATATGGGCAACGTGGAATTTGTCTTTGCGAAACAGCACGTAAGGAAGATGGTAGCGGGTGGTGCTTTTGCCAAAACCAATAAAAGCGCAGTGGAGGGTCATTGCTTCGTCCTTTTTGACTTTGAGTTCCTTTAACCTTACTTCAGTCGGCGGCGGATGGCACTTCGTTTAACCGCCCTACAACGGCTGCTGCGGATAAACGAAACTCGGTTTGCCTGTCGGACGCCTGGCACCATAATTTAAACGATCGAGCGTTACCGGCGCAGGCAGTTTGTTCACGACCTGCGCGCAGGAACCGCAGCGTACTAAATGTACGTGAGGATTCTGAGCACAGCCCGGGGACAAAATGGCAAGTAAGGTAGCTCGAAGCGAACTTAAAAAAAAAGCCAGCACCCGGCTGGCTAAAGTAATACTGGAAGCAATGTGAGCAATGTCGTGCTTTCAGGTTGTCTCCGTAAGGGTCCCCCCTGAACGCATGGCAATAATAATCATTATCATTCGCACTTGTAAAGCTAAATTTCAAAAAATGTGCGGTTGACTTCATATTGAAAGTCAATGATGTTTAAAGGGTTTATGTAACCCATTGAGGATAAAAGGATGAGAGAAATCATAGTACGTCATGCCGAAATCGACGATGCGCAGGCATTGCAGCGCATTTATGCCCAGCCTGCGGTATACGGTGACACGCTACAGCTTCCTCATCCGCCTTTGCATGCCTGGATCGATCGCATTACCACACCTAAACCAGGCAGCCGCAATCTTGTCGCTTGCCTGGATGGCAAAGTTGTCGGCCAGTTAACGCTGACGGTGGAACAGTCACCGCGCCGGAGCCACGTTGCCACCTTCGGCATGGGCGTAGACAGCCATTATCAGGGCAGAGGCGTGGCAACAGCCCTGCTGGGGGAGATGGTTGATCTGTGTGATAACTGGCTGCGGATCGATCGTATTGAACTTACGGTGTTCGTCGATAATGCCCCCGCGCTCGCCGTGTACCGCAAGTTTGGCTTTGAGCAGGAAGGGACAGGCAAAAACTACGCCCTGCGCGACGGCAAGTATGTGGACGCCTGGTTTATGGCGCGGTTTAAGCCTGCGTAATGTTATGGCCCTCCGGTGAGGGCCATAACGGCATCAATACCCTGCGGTTAAATCGTCCACCGTACGCGGATCGGAAGCGCCATACAGCACGCCATCCGGTGCAATCATAATGCTCTGCGTACTGCCCATCGCCTCTTTCACCGCGACATTTTGTCCTTTATCTTTCAGCAGCCTGAGCGTATCCGGGCTAAAGCCTTTTTCAACCCGGAGCTCGTCCGGCAACCACTGGTGATGGAAGCGCGGAGCGTTGGTCGCCTCGGCAACGTTCATGCCGAAGTCAATGCTGTTGACCACCATTTGCAGCACGGTGGTGATAATCCGGCTGCCCCCCGGGCTGCCCGTCACCAGCCAGGTTTTGCCATCTTTCACCACAATGGTTGGCGACATGGAAGAGAGCGGGCGTTTATGCGGCCCGACTGCGTTAGCATCTCCGCCAACCAATCCGTAAACGTTCGGCACGCCCGGCTTAGCAGAGAAATCATCCATTTCGTTATTCATCAGAATACCGGTATTACCCGCCACGATGCCCGTGCCGAAGATGGTATTCAGCGTGTAGGTCACCGCCACGGCGTTACCGTCTTTATCCACCACCGAGAAATGCGTGGTCTGGTTGCTTTCATACGGCGCAAGTTTTCCCGGCTTGATTTCGCTCGACGGAAGCGCTTTGTTGAGATCGATTTTCTCAGCCAACGATTTGGCGTAGGCCTTGCTGGTCAGCGCCTGCCACGGGACTTTGACAAAATCCGGATCGCCCAGATACTCCGAGCGGTCGGCATAGGCATATTTCTCCGCCTCTGCTATCAGTTGCATGGCGTCCGCGCTGCCGAAGCCATATTTAGCGAGGTCGAAATTCTCCAGGATATTGAGGATTTGCACAATGTGGATACCGCCTGAGGACGGTGGCGGCATGGAGAAAATTTCATAACCGCGATACTGGCCGCTGATGGGCGTGCGCTCAACCGCTTTATAATTCGCCAGATCCGCTTTGCTTATCAACCCGCCGTTTTTAGCCATTTCATCGGCTATCCCATCGGCAATAGGGCCTTTATAAAAAGCATCCGGCCCGTTTTCTGCAATCATCTCCAGGCTTTTGGCGAGCCTGGTTTGCACCAGCCTATCGCCTTTTTGCAGCGGGTTGCCGTCGGCTTTCCAGAAAATCGCTTTGCTGTTTTCATGGTTGGGGAGCACTTCTGCGCCGTACTGCTTCAGGTCGTCGGCCAGCGCATCGTTAACCGTAAAGCCATCCTGCGCCAGCCTGATGGCGGGCTGAATAACTTTATTGAGCGGCATCGTGCCATATTTTTGCAGCGCAAGACTGAAGCCTGCCACCGTCCCGGGCGTACCCGAGGCGAGATGTGAAGTAAGGGATTTTTTGCTATCGGCGTTTCCTTTTTCATCAAGAAACATGTCGCGGGTTGCTTTTTCCGGCGCCATTTCGCGGAAGTCGATGGCGGTGGTCTGGCCCTCTTTTGTGCGCAGCATCATAAAACCGCCGCCGCCGAGGTTACCGGCCTGCGGATGGGTGACTGCCAGCGCATAGCCTACCGCAACGGCCGCATCCACCGCGTTGCCGCCCTGTCTGAGAATATTAACGCCCACCTGCGTCGCCAGTTCATCAACAGAGGCGACCATACCGTGCTGTGCGCGGACCGGGTGATAAACGTCCGCTTCAACGCCGTAGGAAACGGGAGCGGCAGCCGGTGTGGCGACCGATGTAGCAACCGGTGTGTCAACCGGCGGCGGTGCAGCACCGGCACTAAAACACAGCGCTATCATCAGCGCGGGCATGACAAGCCAGCGCCTTGTTTTTCCGTGACTAGTTTTCCACTGCTTCATGCTGTTTTCTCCACGCTTTTCAGGGTCAATCCCCAGATAAGCCTGGCCTATAAATCCTAAATAATCTTCGCAGTTGTGGAAAACGAGTAAACTTAGAAGATCCCCCAAATGGAGGAGGTGAAGATGAAAAAATTACTGCTTCTGACGGCCCTGGTGCCACTTTTCAGTTTCGCACAGCCGCTCAACACGATAAACAACCCGAATCTGCCGGATTATCAGAACCCGAGTCAGCAACGCATGCAGGTACAAATGCAAACGCAGCAGACGCAGCAAAAAGGGATGCTGAACCAGCAGCTGCAAACCCAGACGCGTGTTCAGCAACAGCATCTGGAATCGCAGATAAA
>DALYUA010000088.1:0-7096 GCA_031993245.1 Buttiauxella sp.
ATGCCCTGCCAGTTTGCTACCTGCTCAAGCTTTTTAGCTTCTTCCGGATAGTCTGACCAGGCGCTCACTGCCACCGGCTTTATGCCCGCCGCGAAGGCAAGCTCGGTATTAGCGGGTGACAGGGAAATAACCCGCGGCGCGGCGCACAGCAGGAAGGGTACGCAAAACAGAATGGCGCTTATTCCGCGCCAGAGCGTGTTGTTAACCACGAGCCAGTTTCTGCACCAGGTTTTCAACCATCAGCGTGGACTGTTTAGCCGCTACCGCCAGGAATTCGTCGAAGCTCAGGTGAGACTGCTGATCGGCCACGTCAGAGATAGCGCGCACAACTACGAAAGGCGTTCCGAAGTTGTGGCAGACGTGCGCCACGGCGGTGGCTTCCATTTCTACCGCAACGGCCTGCGGGAAATTGTGGCGGATTTTTGCCAGCGCGACGGAACCGTTGATAAACGCATCGCCGCTGACAATCAGGCCGCGCACCGCGTTCAGGTTCAGCTCGCTAATGCACGCCTCGGCTGCGGCAATCAGTTTTTCATCAGCAGCGAAACCCACCGGGCAGCCGGGTAGCTGACCAATCTCATAACCAAATGCGGTGACGTCTGCGTCGTGATAGCGAGCTTCGTCGGACACCACGATATCACCCACTTTCAGCGTTGGGGCCAGCCCGCCTGCGGAACCGGTATTGATCACTACGTCAGGCTTGCAATGCTCCAGCAATAAGGTTGCACCCAGCGCCGCCGCGACTTTACCGATGCCGGATTGTAACAGCGCCACTTCCTCCCCATTCAGGGTGCCGGTATAAAGTTCACAGCCCGCAATGGTCAGCGTTTGACGGTTTTCGATTTTGTCACGCAGCAGCGTAACTTCTTCTTCCATTGCACCAATAATGCCTGCTTTCATAGAGATACTCGCAATAGTGTTAGTTAGGATGCATAGTCTATCATGGCAAGCATCAAGGAATTAATCCGCTCTTGGTTTGGGCGAAGGAGAGGGCATGAGCGAACTAGATTTCCGCAAGAAAATTAACTGGCACCGCCGTTTCCGATCGCCTGAAGGGGTTAAAAATGAGCATGAAATTTTGCGCATCTTTGAGAGCGATCGCGGCAGGATCGTAAACTCCCCGGCAATCCGCCGCCTGCAGCAAAAAACGCAGGTCTTTCCTCTTGAGCGCAATGCTTCCGTGCGCACACGCCTGACGCACTCTATGGAAGTTCAGCAGGTCGGGCGCTACATTGCCAAAGAGATTCTCAGCCGCCTTAAGGAGCAGCAGTCTCTTGAAAAATATGGCCTCCACGAGCTGACCGGCCCCTTTGAAAGCATTGTCGAAATGGCCTGTCTGATGCACGACATTGGTAATCCACCTTTCGGACATTTTGGTGAGTCGGCCATTAATGACTGGTTTCGCCAGCGGCTCTTTCCGTCCGATGCCGGAAGCCAGCCGCGTAGTGACGATCGTTGTAAAGTCAACGCGTTGCAACTGCGGGAAGGAGAAGAGAGCCTGAACGAGCTGCGGCGTAATGTGCGTCAGGATCTTTGCCAGTTTGAAGGTAATGCGCAGGGCATTCGCCTGGTTCACAGCCTGCTGCGTATGAATCTGACCTGGGCGCAGGTAGGCTGCATTCTGAAATATACCCGCCCGGCCTGGTTTGTCGGCAAGCCGCCAGAAAGCCACGCCTATTTGATGAAGAAACCCGGCTTTTATCTTTCTGAAGAGAGCTATATCAGGCGCTTGCGTGCCGAGCTTCAGCTAGGTGAATTCAGCCGCTTTCCTCTTACGTGGATTATGGAGGCGGCGGACGATATCTCTTACTGCGTGGCGGATCTGGAGGATGCCGTTGAGAAAAATATTTTCAGCGTCGAGCAGCTCTACCAACATCTCTGTGCTGCCTGGGGCGAGCGCAAGCAGGGCGATCTGTTTGAAAAAGTAGTTAACGACGCGTGGCGAAAATCCAGCACCAACCAGATGCGGCGCAGCACTGAGGATCAGTTTTTTATGTATTTGCGGGTCAATACGTTAAATCAGCTTGTTCCATATGCGGCGCAGCGCTTCATCGATAATCTTCCGGAGATTTATACGGGCGAGTTTAATCACGCCCTGCTGGAGGATGACAGTTCGTTCGCGCGGCTGCTTGAACTCTATAAGCAAGTGGCGGTACGGCAGGTCTTTAGCCATCCTGAGGTAGAACAGCTGGAGCTGCAGGGCTATCGGGTTATCAGCGGCTTACTTGAAATTTACAGTCCGCTCCTCAATATGTCCGGTGAGGATTTTGCTGAACTGGTGGAAAAAGAGAGCTTGCGTCGTTTGCCTATCGAGACGCGGCTTTACCATAAATTATCTACAAAGCACCGGCTTGCTTATATCGAAGCCGTGAGCGACTTATCGCCTGCAGACGCTGAGTTTGCTGTCCGGGAGTATTATTACCGTTGCCGGCTGATTCAGGATTACATCAGCGGCATGACCGATCTATACGCCTGGGATGAATACCGGCGCCTGATGGCTGTGGGGTAGCGTCTCGTTGAGTTTTGTAAAGAAGAACAATAATTTTTTACTTTTTCCAGTGAGTTAACGGCGGAACTAAGCGCTATAACACCACTCTATATAGACCTGCACAGCAATTACGCGTGACTTATAACTTGAGATTGAAGACATGAAAAAAACCACTTTAGCAATGAGTGCGCTGGCTCTGAGTCTGAGTTTGGCGCTGGGACCCGCTTCCGCCATCGCCGCTGAGACGGCTTCTTCTGTATCTGCCACGCAACAGCTTCCAAGCCTTGCGCCCATGCTTGAAAAAGTAATGCCATCAGTGGTGAGTATTAACGTTGAAGGCAGCACTACGGTAAATACGCCGCGCATGGGGCGCAACTTCCAGCAATTCTTCGGCGACAACTCGCCATTCTGCCAGGAGGGTTCACCGTTCCAGAGTTCCCCATTCTGTCAGGGTGGCCCGAACGGCGGGTCTGACGGCGGTTCGCAGCAGCAGAAATTCGCCGCTCTTGGTTCAGGTGTCATCATTGACGCCGCCAAAGGCTATGTCGTAACCAACAACCACGTTGTCGATAACGCGACTAAGATTCAGGTTTCCCTGAGCGACGGCCGCAAGTTTGAAGCAAAAGTCGTGGGTAAAGATCCGCGTTCCGACATCGCGCTGCTGCAACTACAGGATCCGAAAAACCTGACGGCGATTAAAATGGCCGATTCCGACGCCCTGCGCGTAGGTGATTACACCGTGGCGATTGGTAACCCATATGGTCTGGGCGAAACCGTGACCTCCGGGATTGTCTCGGCGTTGGGTCGTAGTGGCCTGAATATTGAAAACTATGAAAACTTCATCCAGACGGATGCGGCGATTAACCGCGGCAACTCAGGCGGCGCGTTGGTTAACCTGAACGGCGAACTGATCGGGATTAATACCGCGATCCTTGCTCCGGATGGCGGAAATATTGGTATCGGCTTTGCTATTCCAAGCAATATGGTGAAAAACCTGACGGCCCAAATGGTGCAGTATGGCCAGGTTAAGCGTGGCGAGCTGGGCATCATGGGCACCGAGCTGAACTCCGAGCTGGCAAAAGCCATGAAGGTTGATGCTCAGCGCGGTGCGTTTGTAAGCCAGGTTATGGCCAACTCTTCCGCAGCGAAAGCGGGCGTGAAAGCCGGTGACGTGGTGGTTTCCATGAACGGTAAAGCCATCAGCAGCTTTGCAGCGTTGCGTGCAGAAGTCGGTTCTATGCCGGTTGGCAGCAAAATCACCCTCGGCCTGCTGCGCGACGGTAAGCCGGTTTCGGTGAATCTGGAACTGCAGCAAAGCAGCCAGACGCAGGTAGATTCCTCCACCATCTTTACCGGTATTGAAGGCGCGGAGATGAGCAACCGCAGCGGTAAAGATGAGAAGGGTGTAATCGTTAATTCCGTGAAAGGCAACACGCCTGCTGCACGTATCGGCCTGAAAAAAGGTGATGTTATTATCGGCGTTAACCAGCAGCCGGTGAACAATATTGCTGAACTGCGCAAAATTCTCGATACCAAACCGTCGGTGATGGCGCTCAATATTCAGCGTGGCGATACCACTATTTATCTGCTGATGCAGTGATCCTTTACAGATTAAGTTCTTCCATGTAGCCAGGGCCGCTTTTGCGGCCCTCAGTTTGCTGACAAAGAAGGAAAAAGCGTGGTTTTTCCTTCTTTGTGGATATCAGCCAAAAATCAATAAATTGGTTTTCCCTGTTTTTAAATGACGACGCTCTTTAGTTTTGTGACGTCGGGAAAGTTGTCATCATTCTCAGGGCCGCTTTTGCGGCCCTTTTTTTGTGAACCCTTCCACAACTCCATATTATGACGCGACGCTTTAGGCATTTGCACAATGCTGGCGCTATTTTTCTCGCCTATGCTAGGCCATCAGCACGACGGGAGAGGAAGCAATGGCTGGCTGGCATCTTGATACTAAAATGGCGCAGGATATTGTGGCGCGCACCATGACCATCATCGACACCAATATCAACGTGATGGACGCCCGGGGATGTATCATCGGCAGCGGTGATAAAGAGCGTATCGGTGAGCTGCACGAAGGTGCGCTGCTGGTGCTCTCGCAGGGGCGCGTGGTGGATATCGATGACGCCGTTGCCCGGCATCTGCACGGCGTGCGCCAGGGCATCAACCTGCCGCTGCGTATCGATGGCGAAATCGTCGGCGTGATTGGCCTCACCGGCGAGCCGGAATCGTTGCGTAAGTACGGCGAGCTGGTCTGTATGACCGCTGAGATGATGCTTGAGCAGTCCCGCCTGATGCACCTGCTGGCCCAGGACAGCCGCCTGCGCGAAGAACTGGTGATGAACCTGATTCAGGCAGAAGAGCACTCCCCGGCGCTGGCAGAATGGGCGCAGAGGCTGGGCATCGATCTCAATCAGCCCCGCGTTGTGGCGGTAGTGGAAGTAGACAGCGGCCAGCTTGGCGTAGACAGCGCCATGGAAGAGCTTCAGCAGCTGCAAAACGCGCTTACCACACCCGAGCGCAACAACCTGATCGCCATCGTCTCTTTAACGGAGATGGTGGTATTAAAGCCCGCGCTGAATCAGTTTGGGCGCTGGGATGCCGAAGATCATCGTAAGCGCGTAGAACAGCTTATCAGCCGTATGAAAGAGAACGGCCAGTTACGTTTTCGCGTCGCGCTCGGGAACTATTTCACCGGCTCCGGCAGCATTGCCCGCTCTTATCGCACTGCCCGTACAACTATGATGGTCGGCAAGCAGCGCATGCCGGAAAGCCGCAGTTACTTCTATCAGGATTTGATGTTGCCCGTTCTGCTCGACAGCCTGCGCGGCGGCTGGCAGGCGAATGAGCTGGCGCGTCCGCTTTCGCGTTTAAAAGCTATGGATAACAACGGCTTGCTGCGAAGAACACTAAGCGCATGGTTTCGGCATAACGTGCAGCCGCTGGCAACGTCGAAGGCGTTATTTATTCACAGGAATACGCTTGAGTATCGGCTTAACCGTATCTCTGAACTTACCGGGCTGAATCTGGGAAATTTCGACGATCGTCTGCTGCTGTATGTCGCTTTGCAGTTGGATGAGCAACAGTAAAAAAAGGGCGGGAACCCGGCCCTTCAGATGATAAAGCTTATGATTTGCAAGGTCCTGAACCCGACCTTTAAAAAACAACTGGAAAATCAGTCAGTTGATTTTCGGCAAATCGATCGCAAAGAAGGAAAAACCACGCTTTTTCCTTCTTTGTCAGCAATATCAAGGGCCGGGAACCCGGCCCCCTGACAGGACTATTTATTGCGGGTTAACTTTTCCAGATCGGATTCAATTTCTGCGATCTTATTGGTCACTACCGATTCGAGATGACGCAGATCGTCAAGGATCTTACGTTTCAGATCCACCTCGGTGCGATCTCGCTGACAGAGCTGATCTAATTCATCAATCACGTAGCGCAGGTTGGGGCTTATCTCCTGCACTTCTTTGTAACCCTGTCCTACGCCATCGGCGATAATGGTCTTGCGCTGGCGTGGATATTTAAACTTCACGCTTTTGGCAAAGAACTCGCCTTTATCCTTCTGGAAATAGATTTTCAGGATATCGTTGTTGGCTTCCTGCCGGAGGCTGTAACGATCGATTTCATCAGGATTGGTAATACCCAGACTTTTCAGGTTATCGTACATAGCGTTACCTTTTCGATATCATTAACCTATAGATAATCAACGGAAAATTCCTTTCCCGCCAGTCCTGAGTGTTAAAAAGGCGGAGTAACCCGCCTTTTTAACATTTATTTTAGTCGATGGTACGAAGCAGTTCGTTGATACCTACTTTTCCACGCGTTTTAGCGTCTACTTTTTTCACGATAACCGCACAGTACAGGCTGTATTTGCCATCTTTCGACGGCAGGTTACCGGAAACGACTACGGAGCCCGCCGGCACACGGCCATAATGTACTTCGCCGGTTTCACGATCGTAAATGCGGGTGCTCTGGCCGATATATACGCCCATGGAGATCACGGAACCCTCTTCAACGATAACGCCTTCCACCACTTCTGAACGCGCGCCGATGAAGCAGTTATCTTCGATGATGGTTGGGTTAGCCTGCAGCGGCTCCAGAACGCCGCCGATGCCAACGCCGCCTGACAGGTGCACGTTTTTACCGATCTGCGCGCAAGAGCCGACGGTGGCCCAGGTATCAACCATAGAGCCTTCGTCAACGTAAGCACCGATATTCACATAAGAGGGCATCAGCACGGTGTTGCGAGCGATAAATGCGCCCTGGCGCACTGCCGCCGGCGGCACAACGCGGAAGCCTTCTTTCTGGAAACGCGCTTCGTCATAGTCGGCGAATTTCATCGGCACTTTATCGAAGTAGCGGCTTTCCGCGCCTTCCATGACCTGGTTGTCGTTAATGCGGAAAGAGAGCAGCACGGCTTTTTTCAGCCACTGGTGGGTCACCCACTGACCATCAATCTTTTCGGCAACGCGCAGCGCACCGCTGTCGAGCAGGGAGATAACCTGGTTTACCGCAACGCGTGTCACGGTATCTACGTTTGCCGGAGTGATGTCGGCGCGGCGCTCGAAAGCGGACTCAATTACATTCTGTAGCTGCTGCATTGTTAAA
>DALYUA010000088.1:7196-9676 GCA_031993245.1 Buttiauxella sp.
AATTTAAAAGATTGTTATTTATCGTTTGGATTAAGGGCCGCTGTCAACCGTTGCTGCACCTCTTGTTGCAGCTCATTATTAAGAGCACGCCGGTCGGCGGTGGCGATTATAAATAAATCTTCTACTCGCTCGCCAATTGTCGTAATTCGCGCCCCGTGCAGCGAAATGCCCAAATCGGCGAAGACTTCCCCGACTCGCGCCAGTAATCCGGGCTGGTCGAGCGCAATCAGTTCCAGGAAGGTGCGTCTGTCGGTGTGCGTTGGCAGAAAACTTACCTCGGTATCAACGGTAAAGTGGCGCAGTTTGGCCGACTGGCGGCGTGGCTGCGGCGGCTGCCAGCTAATCTGGGTAATTGCCTGCTCCAGGCTGTGACGGATCAATTCGTGGCGATCGGCAGAAAGCGGGCTGCCGTCCGGCTCCAGCACGATAAAGGTGTCCATTGCCATACCATCGCGGGTGGTAAAGATCTGCGCATCGTGAACGCTCAGGTTACGCCTGTCCAGTTCGGCGCAGACGGCGGCAAAAAGGTAAGGGCGGTCCGGACTCCAGATAAATATCTCCGTTCCGCCGCGCGTTGCCTGCGGACTTAGCAGAATCATCGGCTGATTAAGATCGTGTTTGAGCAGATGGCGCGCATGCCAGGCGAGCTGGTTTGGCGTGTGGCGAACAAAGTAGTTGGCACGGCAGCGTCGCCAGATATTGTGCAACGCCTCCTCATTAATATTATCCATACGCAGCAGAGCGAGCGCCTGGAGCTGGTGGTGACGCACACGCTCGCGCATATCCGGGCTGTTTTGCATTCCCCGGCGAAGCTGCTTTTCAGTGGCGAAGTACAGCTCGCGCAGCAGGCTTTGTTTCCAGCTATTCCACAGGGTTTCGTTGGTGGCGCAGATATCCGCCACCGTCAGGCAGACCAGATAGCGCAGGCGGTTTTCAGTCTGCACTTCTTCGGCAAACTGCTTGATGACTTCCGGATCCTGAATATCACGGCGCTGGGCGGTAACGGACATCAAAAGGTGCTGGCGAACCAGCCAGGCGACAAGCTGGGTTTCCCGCGAGTTCAGACCGTGCAGCTCGGCAAACTTCAATATATCCTGCGCGCCCAGCACCGAGTGATCGCCTCCTCGCCCTTTGGCGATGTCGTGAAACAGGGCGGCAATCAGAATAAGCTCCGGGTGGGCGAGGCGCGGCCAAAGATCTACGCACAGCGGGTGCTGCTGGCGCGTTTCTTCTTTCGAAAAGCTTTCCAGCTTTTGCAGCACGCGGATGGTGTGTTCATCAACGGTATAGGCGTGAAACAGATCGAATTGCATCTGGCCGACGATATGCGACCACTGCGGCATATACGCCCACAGTACGCTGTGTCGGTGCATAGGAACCAGCGCTCGGCTTACGGCTCCCGGGTGGCGTAGTATTGCAAGGAACAGCCCACGCGCCTCGGGGATATAACATAAGGGCTGGTTTAAATGGCGACGGGCGTGGCGCAGATGACGCAAGGTTGTGGAGTAAATGCCGGTAATGTCGCGGTTGCGCACCATCATATAAAACATGCGCAGAATGGCCTGTGGTTCGCGTATAAACAGCGTTTCGTCGCGCAGGTCGATAAGCGTGCCGCGTAGCTGGAAATCATCGTCCAGCGGACGAGGTTTTTCACTGGCGTCGAGCGCGAGAATAGCTTCGTCAAAAAGCTGCAGGAGCATCTGATTAAGCTCGCCAACGCGACGTGTGACGCGGTAGAAGTCTTTCATCATGTGCTCAACCGGCTCATTGCCTTCGCCGCTGTAATTGAGGCGCCGGGCGACGCTGAGCTGCCTGTCGAACAGCAGACGGTTGTCGTAGCGGTTTACTTCCAGATGCAGGGCAAAACGGATGCGCCACAGCAGATGCTGGCACTCGTCCAGCTCTTTGCGTTCCACCTCAGTCAAAAAACCGAATCCGACCATTTCACTCATGGAGGTCGCCCCAAAGTGACGACGGGCGACCCATTGCAGCGTGTGGATATCGCGCAGGCCGCCGGGGCTGCTTTTAATGTCCGGCTCCAGGTTATAGCTGGTGCCGTGATAGCGCCGGTGGCGTTCTTCCTGCTCGTCGATTTTAGCGGCAAAGAATTTAGCCGACGGCCAGAAGCCGTCGCTGAAAATGTGTTTTTGCAGTTCAAGGAACAGAGCGACATCGCCTATCAGCAGGCGAGTTTCGATAAGGTTAGTGGCGACGGTTAAATCTGACAGGCCTTCCAGCAGGCACTCTTCGAGCGTGCGCACGCTGTGGCCGACTTCAAGCTTTACGTCCCAAAGCAGCGTGAGCAGCTCGCCGACTTTTTGTGCCTGGGGATCGGTCAAACGTTTACGGCTGAGGATTAATAAATCGATATCCGAAAGGGGATGCAGCTCACCCCGCCCGTAACCGCCGACGGCAACCAGCGCGGCTTCCGGCACTTCGCCAAAGCCGTAGAACAGCCAGAGCCGCTGCAGAAGCTGGTC
>DALYUA010000089.1:0-9606 GCA_031993245.1 Buttiauxella sp.
GATCCATAAAGATCGCTCTGTCCGCAACGTCACGCGCAAAGCTCATTTCGTGGGTCACGATAACCATGGTGCGCTTTTCCTGCGCCAGTTGGCGGATGGTGCTCAGCACTTCGCCCACCAGCTCAGGATCCAGCGCCGAGGTTGGTTCATCAAACAGAATCACCTCCGGGCGCATCGCCAGCGCGCGGGCAATAGCCACACGTTGCTGTTGTCCGCCGGAGAGCCGTCGCGGATAGCTGGTTTCTTTGCCGGTCAGCCCGACTTTCGCCAGCAGCTCACGCGCACGCTCCGTCGCCTCTTCCTTTGGCTCACCTTTTACGATGACCGGACCTTCAATAATATTTTCCAGTACCGTACGGTGCGGGAACAGATTAAAGCTCTGGAAAACAAAGCCCACGTGCTGGCGAAGCTCGCGCACCCGGCTTTTTTGTTTGCTCATGGAGACGGCGGCATCAATAGTGATATTACCAACCTGAATCGTGCCGGACTCAGGCTGCTCCAGTAAATTGATGCAGCGCAGCAGCGTGGTTTTACCGGAACCGCTTGGCCCGATGATCGCCACTACCTCGCCGGTTTTCACTTCCAGATCGATACCGTGCAGCACCGCCTGACCGTGGAATTTTTTCACCAGTTGTTTTACGTCGATGGCGCTCATTTTGGCTCCCTGTCCTGGCGGTTTAGCTGATTTTCAAAGTAGTTTTGCAGGGCGGACAGCACCGTTGCCATTACCCAATAAATCAACGAGGCGGCGAGATACATGGTGAACACTTCAAGCGTACGTGAAGTGATCAACTGCGCCTGACGGAACAGTTCCGGCACCTGAATGGTCGCCGCAAGCGAAGTATCTTTTACCAGGCTGATAAAACTGTTGCTAAGAGGCGGTAGCGCCACGCGCGCGGCCTGGGGCAGGATGGCGCGACGCAGCGTTTGCCACGGCGTCATACCGATACTGGCTGCCGCTTCCCACTGCCCTTTCTCAATAGAAGAGATGGCCGCACGCAGCGTTTCAGAGGCATAAGCCGCGGTGTTAAGAGACAGCCCAATCATTGCCGCCGGGATAGGATCCAGTTCGATACCAAACTGCGGCAGGCCATAGTAGATCATAAAGAGCTGGGCGATGAGCGGCGTACCACGAAAGATCGACACGTAAAAACGCGACAGCAGCGAAAACGGCAGAAACGGCGACAGACGCATCAGCGCCAGCAAAAATCCGAGGAGTAAACCGAAGAACATGCCGCCGATACTAAGCTGCAGCGTGAAGACGGCGCCCCGGAGCAGAAATGGTGCTGAATCCAGCACCAGTTGAAGGCTTTCTTGCATACTTAAATCACACCCTGTCTGATTTATTATTATGAGTTATACATGCGGATGGTAAGCGAACAGCGCAGGCGCCCCACCGGTATGCACAAAAATTATCGGTCCTTCATCCTTAAAGCGTTTTTGCGCCACGCCGTCGATTAGTCCCGCCATTGCTTTGCCGGTGTAAACCGGATCAAGCAATATCCCTTCCAGCCGCGCCAGCAGCTTGATGGCTTCCAGCCCCTCTTCGTTAGGCGTGCCGTAACCTGGTGCAAAATAGTCATCCCAAAGTTTGATAGGTGCGGACGCGGTGATATTTAAAGAGTGCGCCACAGCCCGTTGTAAAGCTTCCACCTTTGGCTGCTGCTGGGCGATAGTGCGGGAAACCGTTACGCCGATAAGATCGACATCCGGCATCACCTGCTCAAGCCCAACGGCCAGGCCTGCATGCGTGCCTGCGCTGCCGGAGGCCACAACAACGGATGACACGCTTACGGCCCCTTCGCACTGCTGGGCGATTTCCAGCGCGCTTTCCACATAGCCGAGCGCACCAAGAGCGTTAGAGCCGCCGACCGGGATCACATAGGGGCGGAATCCCTGCGCCTCGAGACGTGTGGCGATCTCCTCAAGCTGCTGGTCGGGTGCGTGCAGCGCGTCGCACATTTCAATTTCAGCATCAAAGAGATCGAGCAGCAGGCGGTTGCCGTTGCTGAGATAATTATCAGCATGGGTCGCAATAGGGTTTTCAAGCAGGGCGACGCATTTAAGGCCAAGCTTTGCCGCAACGGCCGCCGTCTGACGAACATGGTTCGACTGGATAGCGCCGGCTGTCACCAGCGTATCGGCACCTTCGCGCAATGCGTCGGCGGCCAGAAACTCCAGCTTGCGCAGCTTGTTGCCGCCCATCGCCATTGGCGTGGTGTCGTCACGTTTGATATAAATTTCGCGACCGAGGTAATCAGAAAAACGCGGCAGGTATTCAAGCGGCGTAGGGCCGCCGATAAATTCCAGCCGCGGGAAACGTGTCAGGTTATGCAGTGACATGAGCTACTCCATTGAAGGCGGAACGAAAATCCCCCATCCCTTTATTATGTACCAGCGCGGGCACTCGCCCGCAAATACAAATAAAAAAAGGTGCTGTTATCAGCACCTTTCAGATATTTATCGGGGTTATTTGGTGACGTCAGCACCAAACCATTTTTCGGACAGTTTTGCCAGCGAACCATCTTTTTGCATATCAGCAATGGCTTTGTTCACCGCATCAACCAAATCTTCATTGCCTTTACGAATCGCCACGCCCGCTTCCTGACGAGAGAACGCGTCGCCCGCTACGGCCAGGGTATCTTTTGTTTTCTTCACCAGATCGAGTGCGGCAAGACGGTCAACCAGAATGGCATCGATACGGCCAACGCGCAGATCCTGATATTTCGTTGGGTCATCGTCGTAAGTGCGGATGTCTACGCCCTGCACGTTTTCACGCAGCCACTGTTCGTAGTTGGTGCCCAGACCCACGCCAACCTTTTTACCCTTCAGGTCGGCCGCAGATTTAATGCTGCCCTCGTTGCCTTTTTTCACCAGCGCCTGAATACCGGAAACGGTATACGGCGTGGAGAAGTCATATTTTTTCTTACGTTCGTCGGAGATAGTGACCTGGTTAATCACCACGTCAATACGTTTGGAGTCCAGCGAAGCCAGCATGCCGTCCCACTTAGTCGGTTTCAGCGCCGCTTTCACCCCAAGATGCTGGGCGAGCTGCTCGGCAAATTCCACTTCAAAACCGGTTAGCTTACCGTCGTCGCCCTGGAAACTGAACGGAGGATAAGTCCCTTCGAGGCCTACCAGTAAGGTGCCGCGCTCTTTGACTTTATTGAGTAAGTTTTCCGCAGCGAAGGTTTTCACACTTGCTCCGGCAACCAGTGCCACCGCCAGTACGCCCATCAGCGCCTGCCGTCCCACCATTGCTAATTTCATAGTTACCCCAGCTATCAATAATTTGTTGTAGTGTAGCGACTTAGCTTTGAGCGTCAAAACCAGTCCGCTACAACTTATTCCATATTAATATATATCGGAAGTGATATGATTTTCCTGGTATGCAGAAGGCGCATCTGCGAGCTCTACCTGAAACTGCCAATATTTGCGCAGCGCAATACGGTAGTTATTGGTGCTGGTTTGCGGAAGCCAGGCATCCAGCGTGTCGTCATGCAGGCTCTGCAATAAAGAAGGCGCAGAAATATCCTGCTCTGACAGATGATTACCCAGGCGACGCAGGCGAACAACGTACTCACGAATGGTGCCGTGGCTCATCTCGGTTTGCTCGAACAGATACTGCTTAAACCCAATGATATCGAAGTAGTTGCCCTGCTCTTTGCAATGCAGGTCGCCGCAAAAACGGCACAGCGCCGTCCACGCCTGTTTTTCCACCTGCCAGGCGGCATCGTCAATGAGCGTATCAAGCTGCGCAATGGTCGTTTTATTAACGATTTCACCACGGCAGATAAGCGTGATGCGATCCAACTGCCTGGCGCAATGCGCGCAGTGCGTCTGTGTGTGCTTAAAATCTTTAAGATAGCGGCTTAGTGGCCGTCTTTTTGGTTGCTGCACCGTCATGATAATTTCCAGTGGTGAGATAATCGTGCGGCACTCCCTACAACTTACCTAATTTGGTGCGTAAGCGTTTAATGGCCTGGCTGTGCAACTGACTCACCCGAGACTCTCCTACTTCCAGTACGGCGCCAATCTCCTTGAGATTAAGCTCCTCCTGATAGTAAAGCGTTAACACCAGCTGTTCGCGCTCCGGCAACGCTTCAATCGCGTCCATCACACGGCTACGTAAATTACTCTCCAGCAAGTGCTGCAGAGGATTCGCCTGCTGATGCTCCTCGGTGACCAGTTCGATACTGTCGCCATGCTCTTCATGCCACTCGTCATAAGAGAAGAGTTGGCTGTTGTTTGTATCAAGCAACATCTGGCGATAGTCTTCGAGCGGGATATTAAGCTTCGCGGCCACCTCAGTTTCGGTGGCGTTGCGTCCCAGCTCTTGCTCCAGTTGACCAATCGCTTGCGCGACACCGCGTGCGTTACGCCTGACGCTGCGCGGCACCCAGTCACGGCTGCGCAACTCATCAAGCATCGCCCCACGAATGCGCTGCACCGCGTAGGTAGTAAATGCCGTTCCTTGCAGGGCATCGTAACGTTCCACTGCATTTAACAAACCGATGCCACCCGCCTGTAGCAGATCGTCAAGTTCCACACTCGCCGGCAATCGCACCTGCAGGCGCAATGCTTCGTGGCGCACCAGCGGGACATAACGCTGCCACAGCGAGTGTTTATCCATCACACCATCAGCGGTATACAGTGATTCCACGATAAACAGCCCTGCGTTAGTTGAGTTATCGGCATGATTATCCGTTTCTGGAGGGCTTTTAATCGCAAGAATAGTGGGTGAAAGGGGGGGTTATTTAGTGAGTAAGCGGCATTACAACGAAAAAACCCCGCCGGAGCGGGGTTTGTCAGGTATAAGGCGATTAGCCCTGCAGCAGAGACAGAACCTGCTGTGGAACCTGGTTAGCTTTTGCCAACACGGAGTTACCGGCCTGCTGGATGATCTGCGCTTTAGACATATTGGACACTTCGGTCGCATAGTCGGCGTCCTGAATACGGGACTGCGCTTCAGACAGGTTAGTAGTGGTGTTGTTCAGGTTGGTTACAGCAGAATCCAGACGGTTCTGTACGGCACCCAGAGAAGAACGGAACTTATCGATCTGGCTGATTGCGTCATCCAGTGCTTTCAGTGGATCAGCAGTAGTTGCTGCTTTAGTTGCCGCCTCAGTGGTAAAGTCGCCATCTTCTTCAACATACATCGCTTTACCAGAACCGTTTGTTACGGTGCCATCTTTTTGCAGGTAAAGGTTAGTTTCATTACTGGTAGTCAAAGACAAATTGCCGTCTGTATCGGTGGTAGTGTAGGCAGCAGCATAAGTAGTGCCATCGGTCTGTGTAACGTCACCATTTGCCGCAACTTTGATATCACCAGAACTAGTAGTATCACCATTACCATCTGCATCAATAGTGAAAGCACCACCTTTAGTGGCAGATTGCAGAGCATCAGCGCTGATTCTAGCGTTAGTCAGGGTAATTGCGCCTGCATTAGTACCAGCATCTGTACTACCATCTAATACAATGGAAGTTTTATCTTCAGTTGTAATGGTAACCGCAGCAGCTGTTGTAGCAGCAGAATGGTTTCTGGTCAGACCATCAAGAGTAGCTGGGGCTACAGTACCAGAACTGTTCTGAGTCAGGTTACCAGTGGAGTCGAGATACAGCGCAGAGCCATCTTTTGCTGTAATTTTTCCGTCGCTCGCCAGAACAACATCTACCGAAGTTCCGCCAATACTAACGTTCAGGTTGGCAGTATCACCAGCTTTAGCCGTAAGGAAAGATTGCAGCTCAGCGCTATTACTTGCACCCCCGGTACCTGCGGCAACGCTAGCTCCAAAAGTAAAATCACCAGAAGCATTATCGTAAGTATAATCTTGAGCTGCAGCGGTGCCGAAACCATTAGAAATAGTGGCATTAACTTTCGCGCCGTTAGCCAAGCTTGACATAACGTCTGCGGCAGAAGATGCTTTTAGACCCGCGCTAACAGTATATTTTGTTACGCCAGTAGTTGCATCCGCAGTAGGTTGAGTGCCAATTTGAGCAGCAGCCAAATTCGCTTTAGTTGCTGCGGTATTAGCAACAGAACCTTCGCCATTTACATTAAAACCATCGAGCTTCAAAGTGCTGGAGTCGATTTTTTTCAGGTCAATAGAGATGGTCTGACCATCGTTGGCACCAACCTGGATTTTCAGGGAACCATCTTTTGCCAGCACGTTCACGCCGTTAAACTGGGTCTGGCCGGATACGCGGTCAATTTCATCCAGACGGGATTTGATTTCGTCCTGGATGGAGTCCAGATCGGTATCGGAGTTAGTCCCGGTAGTCGCCTGAACGGTCAGCTCACGTACACGCTGTAAGTTGTTGTTGATTTCAGACAGCGCGCCTTCAGTAGTCTGCGCCAGAGAGATACCGTCGTTGGCGTTACGTGCAGCCTGAGTCAGGCCTTTAATGTTAGAGGTGAAACGGTTAGCAATCGCCTGGCCCGCCGCGTCATCTTTGGCGCTATTGATACGCAGACCGGAAGACAGACGCTCAATGGCAGTAGACATTGCCGACTGGTTCTTGTTGATATTGTTCTGAGTAAGCAGCGAGAGGCTGTTGGTATTAATGACTTGTGCCATGATTTAGTTTCCTGTGTTCAAATCTACGGTTTACGTGATTGGGTTTCCACCCCTCGGCTTCGTCGCCGTTAAACCTGTTATCGTCTGGTCACCAACAACCTTTAGCATTTTTTTCGCCGCCCCGAATAATTTTTAGCGCCAGAAATACTCTTTTCCCTTACCGCTATTCTTCCCATTAAAAAAAGGAAATTAACCGTAAACTTTGCGCTATTCAGGCCGATAATCCCGGTATTCACTTTATGCGTCGATACAATAAGGAATATATATGGCAAGTATTTCAACGCTGGGAGTCGGGTCAGGTCTGGATCTGAGCAGCATACTGGACAGCCTGGAGGCGGCGGAAAAATCCACGCTAACACCCATTTCGACTCAGCAGACATCCTATACCGCTAAACTAAGCGCTTACGGCACGTTAAAAAGCGCGCTGGAAACCTTCCAGACCGCCAATACCGCGCTGAACAAAGCCGATCTGTTTACCGCCACGACAACCACCAGCAGCAGCACGGCTTTCAGCGCCACCACTACCGGCAGCGCGATTGCCGGGAAATATACGATTAGCGTCTCTCAGCTGGCGCAAGCGCAGACGCTGACCACCCAAACCGCCCAGTCCGACAGCAAAACGGCCATCGCCACCGGCGACAGCGTCCTGACTATCCAGCAGGGCGGCGGCAAAGACCCGGTCACCATTGATATCAGCGCGGCCAACTCTTCGCTGACCGGCATTCGCGACGCCATCAATAATGCCAAAGCCGGCGTCAGCGCCAGTATTATCAACGCTGGTAAGGATGAAGAAGGTAAAGATAAGTACCTTCTCTCGATTACCGCTAATGATACCGGCAGCGACAACGCCATGACCCTGAGCGTTAGCGGCGATACAAGTTTGCAGGCCTTTATGGGCTACAACGGCACAAGCACCGATGGCAGCAATGGCATGACAGAGAGCGTCACGGCGCAGAATGCCAAACTAAAGGTTAACAACGTCGATATCGAAAACAGCAGCAACACCATCAGCGATGCGCTGGAAGATATCACCCTTAATCTGAACGATGTCACTACCGGCAACCAGACGCTGACTATTACCAAAGATACATCGAAAGCTGAAAGCGCTATCAAATCCTGGGTCGACGCCTATAACTCGCTGCAGGACTCCTTCAGCAGCTTAACCAAATACACCGCCGTCGATGCCGGGACAGACACTCAGGACTCCAGCAACGGCGCGCTGCTTGGCGACACTACCCTGCGTACTATCCAGACACAGTTAAAAGGCCTGCTCACCAATACGTCGGGCAGCGCGACATTCAAGACGCTGGCACAGATTGGTATCAGTTCGGATGCAAGCACCGGGCAGTTAGAACTGGATAGCGACAAACTGGAAGCGGCGCTGAAAAAAGACGCTTCCGGGGTCAAAGATATGATCGTCGGCGACGGTAAAGCCACCGGTATCACTACTGTCATCGGCAACAACCTGACCAGTTGGCTCTCCACTACCGGCATTATCCAGTCGGCGAAAGACGGTGTAAGCAAAACGCTGAACAACCTGACCAAACAATATAACGATGCCAGCGACCGCATCGACACATTAGTGGCTCGTTACAAAGAGCAATTTACCCAGTTGGACGTGCTGATGAACTCGCTGAACTCCACCAGCAGCTATCTGACTCAACAGTTCGAATCCACCAGCACCAGCAAATAATTAATTCGGGAGAAGACATGTACGGCGCAAAAGGCACTCAGGCCTACGCAAAAATCGGGGTTGAAAGCGCAGTCATGAGCGCCAGCCAGGAACAACTGGTCACCATGTTGTTTGATGGCGCACTCAGCGCGTTAGTACGCGCTCGTCTTTTTTTGCAGGACGGCAATCTGGAAGGGAAAGGGCTTTCACTCTCTAAAGCCATCAACATCATTGAAAACGGGCTTAAAAGCGGGATCGACGAAGAGAGCGGCGATGAACTGACTCAAAATCTGTTCTCACTTTATGCTTATATGGTACGACGTCTCCTCCAGGCCAATTTACGTAATGACGTCAGCGCGATCGAAGAGGTCGAGAATCTGCTGAGAAACATTGCAGACGCCTGGAAAGAGGTCGCGCAGGCGCCTAATCACACTCGGGACGCAGTCTAATGAGCCATGCACCGCAACTGTATACCCTCTATCAGCAATTACTGGAAAAAAGTAAGATGATGCTGCAGCTCGCCCGCCAGGGATTGTGGGACGAATTAATCGCCAGTGAAATGGATTACGTAAATGCGGTGCATAAACTGACTCAATGCATGCAGGAAACTCAGCCTTCAGCGCAGACGCAGGAGCAGCTTCGTCCCGTGCTCCGCGCTATCCTGAACAATGAAAGCGAAGTTAAACGCCTGTTGCAGTCGCGTATGGCCGAGCTTGCCAAACTGGTGGGACAATCTTCCATACAAAAATCGGTGTTAACCACCTATGGCAAACAAGGTGGACATATTCTGGCACCACAGGACAAACTGGATACCCTCCCCTGATCCCTGAGGTGCGGCAAAGCAGGCGCTTTTTCGCACCAGGCATTTCCAGGCATATCATCCATAATTGAGATCCTTCTCTCATGGAACCTGAATATGCGTAATCCGACTTTGTTGCAATGCTTTCACTGGTACTCACCCGGCGGCGGTGAGCTGTGGTCTGAAGTGGAAGCGCTGGCACCTAATCTTAATGAAATCGGCATCAATATGGTCTGGCTACCCCCGGCCTGCAAAGGCAGCTCGGGCGGACACTCCGTTGGCTACGATGTATACGATCTCTTCGATCTTGGGGAATTCGATCAAAAAGGCAGCGTCGCCACCAAATATGGCGATAAAGCACAGCTTCTGGCCGCCGTCAAAGCGCTTAAAGAGAACAATATTGCGGTATTGCTGGATGTTGTGGTGAACCACAAAATGGGCGCGGATGAGAAAGAGCACATTCGCGTTAACCGCGTTAACGCAGACAATCGCAATGAAATCGACGACGAGGTCATCGAATGCGAAGCCTGGACGCGCTTTAACTTTCCAACGCGCGC
>DALYUA010000090.1:0-9558 GCA_031993245.1 Buttiauxella sp.
GATATCCGGTACGCCCGGCGCCGTCAGTTTAATAACCGTCTGGGTGAGGCTGTTGACCAGGCCGGCGCGGATAAAGGGCTGTAGCGCCCCGGAAAAATCCTGCAGAAAGGTCTGGTTGGCCGGTGAGAGCAGGTGGCGGGCATAGTCGAGCACCGCTTTTTCATAGGCGTCGTTGCTGTCGGCCCAGTCGGTGCGTAGCTTCGCTTCCCGCAGCGCTTTTTCCACAAAAGCAACAAACCGCTCTTCAAGCGCCTGCAGTCCCGCCTCATCTTTCGGGTGAAGTCTGGGCGGCCAGACGCCAGCCAGCGCCTGATAGAGCATCCATTCAACGGATGGTTTTGGCGCTGTACCATCCTCGAGCCTTATGACTTTGGCCTGATTCATCTGCCGCCAGCGGGCAACGCATTCGGCCCAGAGCTCCGGCGCTTCGGTAAGCGTATAGAGCCGCGCGCGGGCATCCTCCCCGCGTTTAGTATCATGGGTCGAGGTGCCTGAAAGCGCATCCGGTTGTCGTTCGAGCCGCGTTTTCATCTCCGCGTGGAAGCGGTCGAGCGAGAAGGCGCGCGGTATCGGTTCGGCTCCTACTTCGTTCAGGGCCAGCTCCATGTTCTGACGGAAAAAGAGCGTATCCTCCACCGATTTCGCCATCAGCGGGCCCGTTAGCTGCTGGAAGCGGGTACGGAAAGTGACGGCCTCGCCGGAAGCCTCTTCGGAAACCTCGCCTGCAAGTATACGGGTAAGAAAATCGAGCGCCTCAGGAGCAGGCGCCTCCGCGCTGGTTCGTACTCTTTCAGCTACCCTTTGCAGCATGTCGTAGCTTTCCGCCGGCAGCCCTTCCGCCGTGCCATAGGTGCGGTAGACCGGGAAAGCGATCAGCAGCTCGCGCAGGGCTGGCAGGACAGCCTCTTCCTCCAGCGTTATCTTCTCCGCTCCGGCGATAGCCATGGCAATCGTCAGCAGCCTCGTGAACTCGCCTTCGAAGTTCCTGGTCACCATCAGCAGCTTGGCCGCCCGCAGTTCGGCTGCCATATTTACCGGCTTGCCCATAACCTCATTCCAGGCCGTGCGCAGATCGCGGATCCTGTCGCCATCCACCAGCACATCGGAGAGCGATTCGATAAATTCGTAACCGGTGGTGCCTGAAACCGGCCACGCAGTCGGAAGCTGCTCGTCCTTGCCAAGGATTTTTTCAACCGTGATATAGCACTCCGGCCCGGCCTGCTGGCGGAGGCGCTCAAGGTAGGCTTGCGGATCGGCTAGCCCGTCTACATGATCTATTCGCAGCCCGTCGACCGCGCCGGAATGGACCAGTTCGAGGATCAGCCGGTGGGTATCGTCGAAGACGCGCTTATCTTCAACCCGAACGCCCGCAAGTCCGGTAATCTCGAAAAAGCGACGATAGGAAAGATCGCGCGGCGCATCCCGCCAGGAGATTAACCGCCAGGGCTGACGCTCGTGCAATTCGGTGATTTCCGCCTTGTCGTTGAGCTTCAGAAGTTCAGCTTCGCGGCCTTGCCAGGTTTCCGGCACCAGCGGGTAGAAGCTCTCAAAATAAGCGAAAGCGGGTTTGCCGGTTTTCGGATCGGGCTTCACGGCAATCTCGCCATTTTCCAGCGCCTTTTCGAAGGTATCGCCAAGGAAGGGTAGAGTCAGGGGGCGCGACCAGTCGATGTCGAAATGGCGGGCATAGCGGCTGTTTGCGCCATTCTCAATGACGTCACGCCACCATGCGTTTTCCAGTGAGGCGGCCATATGGTTCGGTACGATATCGAGGATCAGACCGATACCGGCCTCCTGCAGCGCCCTCACCATACGGTCGAAGCCTTCGCGACCGCCGATTGCAGGCTCGATCTCATTGGCGTCGGTCACGTCATAGCCGTGGGTGGAACCGGTTGTGGCGGTAAAAATTGGCGAGGCATAGAGATGACTGATACCAAGCCGTTTCAGATAGGAGACAAGGCCTGCGGCGCGATCGAAAGTCATGCCGTTGCGGAACTGAATACGGTAAGTCGCGGTTGGGATCTTCACTTAACATCTCCCCGGGCAAGTCGGACAAGAATGGAATTCTGCGGCAGTTCATTTGCCGCTTTCGGCCAGGCGAAAATAGTCTCGCCGGGCAAATCGGGAAGCGGCCGGGCTTTCTCGCCAATATTGAGCGCCATTGAAAGTACGCCTTGCGGGAAGGCCCAACTAACGGCGAGAAAGCCTTCCGCAGTTTTCACTACTTTGCCAGCATCGCCGCCGGCTGTGGCAAGCAATGGCACTATATGTTTCTGGCGCAGCGTCAGCAGTTCGCGGGTGAAGGCCAGCCACGCTTTGCCTTCTTTGCTCGCCAGTTTCTTCCAGTCAAGCTTTGATCTTGCAAAGCTTTTTTCGTCATTCGGATCGGGTACGCTTTCGCCCTCATGACCGGCATGACCCTCGAACTCCTTCGCGCGGCCCTCGCGTACTGATTTTGCGAGATCGCCATGGAAATCGGTGAAGAACAGAAAAGGAGTGGTCTCGCCATATTCCTCGCCCATAAAAAGCAGGGGGATATGCGGCGAGAAGAGCAGGGCGGCGAGCAGAACTTTAGTGCAGTCGGCACCGGCCAGTTCTGTCAGCCTTTCTCCCTGGGCGCGGTTGCCCACCTGATCATGATTCTGGATGAAATCAACGAAGGCGACCGGCGGTTGCCCGCTACTTTTCACCCCGCGCTTCTCACCCGTTTGCGGCGAGATCTCGCCCTGATATGCGAAACCTTCCGCCAGAACCCGCGCAACGAGTTTTTCCGGCTCGCTGGCAAAATCCTGATAGTAGGCGTGCGTTTCGCCGGTGGCGAATACATGGACGCTATTGTGAAAGTCATCGTTCCATTCACCGGTGAAGAGCGGCGCCGAACCTTCCTCACCTTGAGGGTGCAGGAAGATGACGTTGCGGCTGTCCTCGGTGGTCAGATGGATCGGCCGATCGGTAATCCCGGCGCGGATACGTTCGGCGATCTCGATCAGCACGTGCTTGTCGGAACTATCCTCGATCTGATCGATCGCGTCGAAGCGAAGGCCATCAAGATTGTATTCCTCCAGCCAGTAAAGCGGCGCCTCCACGATATAGCGGCGGGCTGCGTCAACATCATAGGCGATGCCGGCGCCCCAGGGCGTTGAGCGTTCCTGATGAAAGAAATCGGGCGCCAGCAGCGGCAGATAATTGCCCTCCGGGCCGAAATGGTTGAGCACGATATCGAGCACGACCGAGAGGCCATAACCATGCGCGGCATCGATAAAAGCTTTAAAATCCTCCGGCGCGCCATAGGCGGAATGTGGTGCGTAGAGCAGCACGCCGTCGTAGCCCCAGCCACGGTTGCCGCCGAACTGCGAGACGGGCAGAACCTCGATCATGGTGATACCAAGGTCGGCGAGATAAGACAGTTTGTCTATCGCGGCCCGGAACGTGCCTTCCGGCGTGAAGGTGCCGATATGCATCTCATAGACTACCGTATCGCTCCAGGGACGGCCGCGCCATTCGCTGTTCTGCCAGCGGTAGCGAGTTGGGTCGATGACAAGTGAAGGGCCGTTAACATCCGCCTTTTGGGCGCGGGAGGCTGGATCAGGCAGCACAGTGCCATCAACAAGGACAAAATTATATTCCGCCCCCGGTAAAACGCCGGTTGCCTGCAGTTCGAACCAGCCGTTGTCGCTCCGGCTCATCTCTATCTCTTCGTCGGAGAGCCTGAGTGTGACCCTTTCCTGACCGGGCGCCCAGAGACGAAAACGCACTACGTCGGAGGCTACATATTCAGCCCCCCAACTTTTAGGAAATGATTTGGACTCCATTCGATTGCCTCGTTTAACCCAGAAATGAGCAATGGACGACATCGCGCGGTGCTTGATCCGGTGATGCGAGTTTCAATGTAATGTGATCCAGATGCGGTAACGGGTCGGAGCTCTGCTGGTCGCCAGCAAAGTCGGCGGCTCCTCAGAGTGGTGATGTTGAAACGGCGTCCGGGTGTCCCAGCATCAGGCAACATACGAGAATAATCATAGACGATGATACGGGAGTTGATGTGTCGCAGCCGGGCTGGACAAGGAGATGTCAGGAGTGTGCTTATAAAAAAGAGGAGTAAGTGACTGACCTGTGTGGATGATCTCACACAGGAGAGTCTGGCAGACCCAGGCAAGTAATTAATCAGGCATGAATATATTCAGTTCGAGGATTATCCAGCAGCTCGATAAGTTTACTGACCAGGCGCGGCTGAATATCTGCGACCGTCATCCCCGGCTTAAGGTCTTTTACCTGAGTCATCTCAAGGCCCGCGTAACCACAAGGATTGATGCGTAAAAACGGCGACAGATCCATATCAATATTCAGCGCCAGGCCGTGGAACGAGCAGCCTTTACGGATTCTAAGGCCCAGAGAACAGATTTTTCGCCCTTCAACATAAACTCCCGGCGCATCAGGGCGCGGGTAGGCTTCGATGCCGATTTCAGCGAGGGTATTGACGACGGTTTGTTCAAGAATAGTGACTAATTCACGCACGCCGAGCTTTCTGCGCCGCAGATTCAGCAGGACATACATCACCTGTTGTCCCGGACCGTGATAGGTCACCTGGCCGCCACGGTCGCTCTGGATAACGGGAATATCGCCCGCTACCAGCACATGTTCCGCTTTTCCCGCCTGGCCCTGGGTAAATACGCTCGGGTGTTCTACAAGCCAGATTTCATCGCGGGTTGTGTCATCGCGCGTGTCGGTGAAATCGTGCATCGCCTGTGAAACAGGTTCATAGGGCTTAAGACCGAGCTGGCGAATCAGAATGGTTTCTTGAGACAAAATACTGTCTCCGGCAGGTAATAAAAGGTGGGTGGATTATACCACAGCGCAATGAAAACACCCGGCTGACCGCCGGGTGGGAAATTACAGCACCATACGCACGATTTCGATATTACCCAGCTCTTCGTACAGGGTTTCTACCTGCTCGATATGGGTAGCCGTGATGGTGATGGAAACCGAATGGTAGTTCCCTTTGCTGCTTGGTTTGACCTGTGGCGTATAGTCGCCCGGCGCGTGACGCTGCACCACCTCAACGACCAGATCAACCAGCTCCGGCTTCGCCAGTCCCATTACTTTGTAAGTAAACGGCGTAGGGAATTCGAGCAGTTCTTTAAGATTGGTTTTCATGGTAGCTCCAGCGTTACGGCAATAAAATAATAACTCCCGCGCAAGGGCGGGAGTTGCATCGATGAACAGTATATGGGGTCGTTATTGACACTTTCAAGCGTTCAATTATTAACCAAACCAGTGGTGGAACAGCAGTTTGATGTAGTCGATGATTCGGCTAAAGAAATTTCCTTCCGGCATTTCCTGCAGCACCACTAACGGACGCTGTTCAATAACTTTGCCGTCAAGCTGGAAGTTAATGGTACCGACAACCTGATTTTTCTGCAGCGGGGCGTGCAGTTCAGGAGTGTTCAGCACATAGCTGGCTTTCAGATCTTTCATACGGCCGCGTGGGATGGTCAGGTAGACATCTTTATCCACGCCAAGGGATGCCCGGTCGTTATCACCGAACCAGGCCGGCTCAGAGGAAAATTCTTTCCCGGCTTTCAGCGGAGAAACGGTTTCAAAGAAACGGAAACCCCAGGTAAGCAGCTTTTTGCTTTCGGTTTCGCGGCCTTTATAGGTATGCCCGCCCATCACTGCGGAAATCAAACGCATCTGCCCTTCGGTTGCGGAGGCGACCAGGTTGTAACCTGCGGCATCGGTATGGCCGGTTTTGATACCGTCAACGTTCAGGCTCTTATCCCACAGCAGACCGTTGCGGTTCATCTGGCGGATATTGTTGAAGGTGAATTCTTTTTCTTTATAGATGCTGTATTCGTTCGGCACGTCACGAATCAGCGCCTGGCCAATCAACGCCATATCGCGCGCGGAGCTGAACTGCCCGTCAGCGTCCAGGCCGTGAACGGTCTGGAAATGGGTGTTCTTCAGGCCAAGAGCGGAAACATAGCTGTTCATCAGGCCAACAAAGGCGTCCTGGCTACCGGCGACAAAATCGGCCATCGCTACGCAGGCATCGTTACCAGACTGCAGGTTAATCCCGCGAATCAGTTGGGATACCGGCACCTGCATGCCGGGTTTGAGGAACATCAGCGATGAGCCTTTAAAGACCGGGTTGCCGGTCGCCCAGGCGTCATTGCCTACGGTGACCACCGCGTTCTCATCGAACTTGCCGGCTTTCATCGCCTGACCAATCACGTAGCTGGTCATCATTTTGGTGAGGCTTGCCGGATCGCGGCGGGCGTCAGCGTTGGATTCAGCCAGCACTTTCCCTGAGTTGTAATCAATCAGGATGTACGCTTCCGCATCAATCTGCGGAACGCCCGGGATCATTGTTTTAATGTTCAGGTCGTCAGCTTGAGCGCAAGCCAAAGCACTAAGAGTAAGGGCCGTAGAGAGCGCAAGGCGCTTAACAAAACGTACAGGAAAGGCTGTATTCATGATAAGAACAACGACATCCGTGATGGAATTAAAAAAGTGCCTTACTATAGCAAAAGCGATTTTTAGTGACATCCGACTTTGCGCATGATTTGTTAATGGGCTTTACACTAATTTACGCGCTGTGGATGTCAGTAAGTTTCATTTACATAGCAGGTGCGTTTGTAATAAATGACTGCTGCTGGGCTTCGCTCATTAGACGCTGCTGCAATGCCGCGGCTTCGCTACGGCTGCCAAAGGGGCCAAGCTGCACACGGTAAACGGCACCGTTGCTTGAAACCGCGCCCGGCACATTGAACTGCTGGCTGAGTTTCTGCTGCCACTGCGTTGCGCGCGCCTGGTCGCTCACGGCACCCACCTGAACCACATAACGTCCTGAAACGGCGGCTGGTGCTGCGGCCTGAACGGTACCCTGCACGGAGCCTGGGGCTGTCACAGGAGCTGTCGGAGCAGCAGGCGCGGCGGTTTGCTGAACTGGAGCCGGAGCCTCAGCGGCAGGTGCTGGCGCAGGTTCATCGGTTTCGATAACGCCTGCCGCAAGCGGAGTTGCAGCACCCAGGAAACCGCTGCTGTTCACTGGCGCGCCGGTTGTGTCTTCGCTTTGCAGCGAAGCGTTACTGATGGCGCGAACATCGCCCTGCGGCGCATCCGCTGGCGCAGAAGAAGCACTTCCCATGCCGGTGTTTAAATCCGGACGAGCGGGCAGGGCATAAGTTTGTTTAGCAATGGTAGTACAAGCTGTACCAGGACCTGACAGGGTGCCGTCCTGCGCCACCAGTATCGGGTCGATACGTACTTTAGTATTGTTCGACGTATTCAGGCGATCCGCAGAGGCACGGGAAAGCGAAATCACCCGGTCGTTGCCGTAAGGGCCACGATCGTTAATACGCACCACAATCATGCGACCGTTTGCGAGGTTGGTTACGCGCGCATAGCTTGGGACTGGGAGCGTGGGATGCGCGGCGGTCAGCGCCATGGCATCAAAGGGTTCGCCTGAGGCCGTCAGGTTGCTTCCGGGTTCCGCATCATAGATAGCAGCCAGGCCAGCCTGGCTAAAATTAGCCGGGTTCTGGACAATCTTGTAGCTTTTACCGTTATTTTCATAATCCTGGTTCACCGAAGGATTCAACGGCTCATAGCGCGGTTCAGCACCGCTAATTTCTACCACCGGACCATTACAGACCACCGGTTGCGGCTGTTGGTTTACCTGCGGTTGTTCGTCATCACCGGACGAACAGCCAGCCAGAATGGCGGCTGCTACAAAAATCCCTGGCCAATGCTTAACCATTGCGCACCTCATTACACACTTTTCGACAACATCTTCCTGTGGGTATGTATCGACATTACGATACCAAACCCGGCCATCAGTACTATGAGGGCCGAGCCCCCGTAACTCACCAGCGGCAACGGCACGCCGACCACCGGTAAGATACCACTAACCATGCCAATATTAACAAACACATATACGAATAATATAAGCATAAACCCGCCCGCTATAACGCGACCGAAGGTGGTTTGTGCCCGGGCGGCAATAATTAACCCACGCATAATAACCAGCAGGTAAAGGGCAAGTAATACCAGCACGCCAACCAGCCCCAGCTCTTCTGCCAGAACGGCGAAGATAAAGTCCGTATGGCGTTCGGGCAGAAACTCAAGCTGCGATTGCGTACCGTGTAGCCACCCTTTGCCTCGCAAGCCGCCGGAGCCGATTGCAATTTTGGACTGAATAATATGATAGCCCGCCCCGAGCGGATCGGTTTCCGGATCGAGCAGCATCATCACGCGCGCACGCTGGTAGTCGTGCATCAGGAAGAACCAAAGAATCGGGATAAATGCCGCGAGCAGCAGCACTGCGATGCCGATTAAACGCCAGCTCATGCCGGACAGGAACAGCACGAACAGGCCTGAAGTCGCAATCAGAATGGAGGTCCCGAGATCCGGCTGGGCCGCGACCAGCAGCGTTGGCATAAAGATCAGCACCAGGGCGATACCGGTGTTTTTCAGCGTTGGCGGACAGACATCGCGGTTAATAAAGCGAGCGACCATCAGCGGGACGGCGATTTTTGCAATCTCTGACGGCTGGAAGCGGACAATGCCTAAATCCAGCCAGCGTTGCGCACCTTTGGAAATGGCCCCAAAGGCATCAACCGCGACAAGCAAAATAATACAGACGATATACAGGTAAGGCGCCCAGCCTTCATAAACACGGGGCGGGATCTGCGCCATAACGATCATCGCCATCAGGCCCATCAGGATCTGCCCGACTTTACGTTCCATCATTCCCGTATCCTGGCCGCTGGCGCTCCAGACGACCAGCGCGCTGAAGACCAGCAGCGCAAGGATAGTGACCAGGAAAAGCGGATCGATATGGATTTTATCCCAGATCGACTTTTTATTCGGATTGTCAGTCATGGCTATTGATCCTCAGAACCGGGAGCGGCAGGCGCCTCAGCCGGCAAATCCGTGTTGTTATCCCCTAGCATAAGATGGTCGAGGATTTGGCGCATAATTGTACCTACCGCAGGACCGACGCCGCCGTTTTCCAGAATGATCGTCACGGCATATTCCGGATGCTCATATGGAGCAAACGCGGTCATTAATTTGTGGTCGCGTAAACGTTCGGCAATTTTATGCGCGTTATAAGTTTCGTTGGCTTTCAGGCCAAACACCTGCGCGGTACCGGATTTTGCCGCGGCTTTATACGGGGCATTTGCGAAATACTTGTGCGCCGTACCGTTCGGACGGTTGGCAACGCCGTACATCCCGTCTTTGGCTATCTCCCAGAATCCTGAGTGAATATCGCCGACAGGGGGCTGCACCGGCTGTTTCCACGGAACCTGTTTGCCGTTTTCAGCGGTGCTCATCAGCAGATGAGGGACGCGTACGATGCCGTCGTTAATCAGGATCATCATCGCTTTGCTCATCTGAATTGGCGTGGCTGTCCAGTAACCCTGGCCGATGCCAACCGGAATGGTGTCACCCTGATACCACGGCTTTTTAAAGCGTTTTTGCTTCCATTCGCGCGTGGGCATATTACCCGAACGCTCTTCGGAAAGGTCGACACCCGTGTAGTGCCCGTATCCAAAC
>DALYUA010000091.1:0-9503 GCA_031993245.1 Buttiauxella sp.
GGCCGCCCTGGGCAATAAAATCATTGGCAGGGAAAATACCGTCGCCAAGGTTTGCCTCAGTTGTTGGACACAAGCCCGCCACCGCACGGCTTTCGACAATCTGCGTTATTTCGTCGGCTGCCAGATGCGTTGCGTGAATCAGGCACCAGCGATCGTCCACCGCAAAGCGATTAAAGAGCCAGTTCACCGGCCGTTCGCCGCTCCATGCGAGGCAGTCGTTGACCTCTTTTTCCTGTTCGGCGATATGAATATGCACCGGCAGGCGATAATCGCTGGCCTCAAGCACGTCTTCCATTTGCTCCTGCGTAACGGCGCGCAGCGAGTGGAAACACAGTCCCTGATTAATCTGCGGATAATGACGCAACGCTTTTTCCAGCGCGTGCTGCTGGCGCAGATAGCGATCGACATCCTGAATAAAGCGCTTCTGCCCGGTCTGCGGCGGCTGCGCGCCAAATCCGGCGTAGCTGTACAGCACCGGGAGCAGCGTCTGCCCGATTCCACTGTTATCGGCAGCAGCAACGAGTTGCTGTAGCATCATATCGCCGGTGGCATAAGGTTTGCCATTAACGTCATGATGTAAATAATGAAATTCTGCGACCTGCGTATAGCCGCCTTTTAGCATATCGATATAGAGATAGGTGGCAATGGCGCCTACCTGCTCCGGGGTGAGCTTTTGCACCATGCGATACATCAGCTCGCGCCACGTCCAGAAACTATCCTGCGGATTGCCCGCCACTTCGGTCAGGCCCGCCATCGCACGCTGAAAAGCATGTGAATGTAAATTTATCATCGAAGGAATGACCAGGCCGGGCAGCAGCGTTGCCCCTTCCGCCGGGGCCCCGGCATCAATGCGGGTGATGGTTCCCTGCTCGTTGACGGTAATACGCACATTGTGCCCCCAGCCCTGGGGAAGCATCACACTCGGTGCAAAATAAGCCGGCATAGTTTCGGTTCCTTCTTTTAACGGTGACAATGATTTAGCGATAAATCCGCGCCGACGCAAAACAAATTTATCTCCGCGCGCAACGGGTGCGGAAAATTTGTGTGGCATGCAACAAATTGCAGCAACAAAGCTGCGAATATGGGCGGCCGCCGTTGATGAATTTAGCATGCTGTGCCAGGTTGTTTGTCATTGTCTATACAACTGATGCGGAGAAGGTTATGTCCTCCCCTGTTTCCTGCGATAGCCTCTGGAGCGGTGCCACCTTTGTCACTATGAAAAAGGGGCAATATCATGCCGTTGAGAATGGCGCGCTCGCTGTGCAGCACGGCAAAATAGTCTGGCTGGGTCCGAAAGAGGCCATGCCGGAAATTATCGCCGCCGAGCATCATCATTTTGACGGCGGCATTGTGCTGCCGGGCTTTATCGACTGCCACACCCACCTGGTGTTCGGCGGGGATCGCAGCGCCGAGTTTGAAAAGCGTCTCAATGGCGTGAGCTATGCGCAAATAGCGGCGGAGGGCGGAGGTATTATCTCAACCGTACACGCCACAAGAACGGCAAGCGAGGATGAATTACTTGCCAGCGCCCGACAGCGCCTTAGCCATTTACTGGCAGAAGGAGTGACAACAGTTGAAATAAAATCTGGCTACGGGCTGGATATCGATAACGAAATTAAAATGCTGCGGGTTATCCGCAGGCTTGGCGAGCAGGAGCCGGTTGAAGTTTATGCCACCTGTCTTGCAGCCCACGCGATACCGCCTGAATTTAACGGGGACGGCGATGCGTGGGTTGAGGTAGTTTGTGAGCAGCTATTACCCCGTGTCGCGCAGGAAAAGCTTGCCGATGCCGTCGATGCTTTTTGTGAACATCTGGCTTTTAACCCTTCACAAACCGCAAAAGTTTTTGCCGCTGCGCGCGATCTTGGCCTGCCGGTAAAGCTGCATGCCGAGCAGCTCTCCCCGCTTGCAGGCAGCCGTCTCGCCGCGAGTTTTAAGGCGCTTTCCGCCGATCATCTTGAGTACGCAACGGATGAAGACGCCAGAGCGATGGCCGAAGGCAACACAGTAGCAGTGCTGCTGCCTGGCGCATTCTACCTATTGAGAGAAAAGCAGCCTCCGCCGGTAGAAGCGTTTCGCAAATACGGCGTGCCGATGGCGGTCGCAAGCGATGCTAACCCCGGCACCTCGCCAGCCCTGTCGCTACGCCTGATGTTGAATATGGCCTGTACGCTGTTCGGCTTAACGCCTGAAGAAGCGCTGGCTGGCGTGACGCTCCACGCAGCGCAGGCTCTTAGCATTCAGGCCAGCCACGGCAGCCTTGAACCAGGTAAGGTCGCCAACTTTGTGCACTGGCCCGTAGCCCGCCCTGCGGAGCTGGTCTACTGGTTAGGAGGGCAATTACCTTGCACCGTGATTTATCAGGGGGTCAAACGTGAAAGCAGCTTATGAATTTAATCCGGGGAAAGTGCCGCTTCTGGTGAGTATCCCGCACGCCGGTACAGCGTTGACGCCCGAAGTTGAAGCCGGGCTGAGCGAGGCCGCCCGCCCGTTGCCGGATACAGACTGGCATATTCCGGAACTGTATGATTTTGTCCATGCTCTCGACGCCAGCGTGCTGGTGGGCAACTACTCCCGCATGGTTATCGATCTTAACCGCCCGGCGGATGACAAACCTCTCTACGCCACGGCCACAACGGGTTTATATCCGGAGACGCTTTTCGACGGCACGCCAGCATTTTTGCCGGGGAAAACGCCTTCCGGGCAGCAACGTAAAGCAGCGCTGGAAAACATCTGGCAGCCTTACCATCAGCAGTTACAGACAGAGTTGGAACGCCTGAAAGCCGAACATGGCTATGCGCTGCTGTTTGACGCCCATTCAATCGCGAGCCGCATCCCTCGTCTGTTTGCAGGGAAACTGCCTGATCTAAATCTGGGAACCAACGGCGGACACAGTTGTGATGAGCTGATTGAAGAGCATCTGGTGGCCTGTATGGCAAACCAGAAACAGTTTAGCTGGGTCGCCAACGGGCGTTTTAAAGGCGGCTATATTACACGAGCCTACGGCAACCCGGCACAGGGCGTGCATGCCGTGCAGCTGGAGCTGGCGCAGTACAACTATATGGATGAAGAAGCACCGTTCGGCTGGCGGCAGGATCGAGCGGCGCGATTACAGCCGTTGCTTGAAGAGCTTATACGCACCATGCTGACCTGCGCGCGGCAGATTGCATAAATGAGAAAACCGCCGGTCTTGTCCACAGCGACTACGCTATTGTGGACAGGACCGGCGGTCTTAAGTCAGACGATCGGTTATTCCTGATCTGCAGGCATTTTACCTTCATGCCCCGGACGTTCTGTCAGACGCTTCTCAAAATTGGCATTAAATTGCTTTTTCTGCTCCGGCGTCAGAATGTTGTAGATCTTATTCTGCGTTTCCATATGGGCAAGCATGCGCGCTTTGTTCTGCTCGGCCATTTTATCTACCTGAGCCTCCGCCTTCGCCTTATCGAAGCTATCGCTGGCGATAATGCTGTGCGCCGCACGACGTTCCTCTAAGGATGGACGCTCCATTTTACCGCGCTGCTCTTTCATGATGTCGCGCACCTGCTGTTTCTGCGCATCGGTCAGGTTAAGATTTTTGAACATCATATCGTGATGCCCACCGCGCGGGCCTTTGTGATGCATCATTGGCGCGTCAGTTTTTGCAGCAGTGGTGGTAGTGGTATCTGCCGCGTGCGCCAGGTTCGCCGCGCCCAGAGCCAGAGTGGAAGCAACAAAGAGAGCTGTCAGTTTACGCATAATATTATCCTTCATTTAATTTGGTTCTTTTCACGACTGGTTTGCCGTGTTGACGAGACTGAGTTTACGGGTTCAATCGTCAAGGAGTCGGTCGTATTAGTAAAACAATGAAAGTGTAAAAAACACTATTGCGACAATTATGAAGAAAATAAGGATTAATGCGCACTGAATTGCAACAGAATATAACAACCAGATGATTTTAAAGAGATTATGGAGAGAGTGTATACTGATTTCCCTGCATGATAAAGCAGCAGGATAAGATTAATCCGTATATAAATACGGGTTCCGATAATTTATTAGCTTCCCTGCGGAAGCTAACGGTAATTATATTTCCCGCAGCATTAATCCTGCCCGTAGCCCGGGAGCCACATTAGGGTTGGGGAATAAAACAAATTCTTTATCCTCTTTAACGACATATCGCGTATCACCATCTTCTGCGAGCAGGGTGTCTTTCGGAAACGCGGTGAAGTTTTGCGTTTGCGCGCCCATATGCAGCACAAAGGATTCAGTCTGTCGGGTAATCTGCTGAGCTACTTCATAGCGTAGCGGTTCGCCTTCAGCGACAGGAACTTCCCCACCAATTAACAGCGCGTTCAAAGCCTGTTTCGTCACCGCAAACTGATTTAGATCGTTCTCCCCGAATGGCTGCGCCTTGCCCAGCTCCAGCGTGCAGCTAAGCGCCGTAAAATGCTCGCTGCTGAAATGGCTGAACGTGCCTCCCGGCTCTCTATGGAACACCAGCGCCTGAAGACCAGCGCAGCCAAGCCATGCCAGAAACGCCTCATCATAAGGTAATGGACGCGCAGGCAGCACGCCGAAACGAGGATGATATGAGCTACGGATTGCGGTATGCATATCGAGGTGCCAGAGGATAGTTTCATCCCCCTGCGACCAGAACAGCTCCAGCGCATGCTCCAGGCGGCAGGCCCGCTGCGTTTCGATACTTTCCGGGAACTGCTGCCAGCGGCCGCCGAACATGCGGTTCATGTCGCTATGCATAAAGCGTTTGTTGCAGCGCAACGCGGCGGGATTGCCGAGGATCACCAGCAAGCGCCACTGTAGCGCCAGCTTGCCCGCCAGCAGATCGTCAATAAGCTGCGCGAGTATTTCTACCGGCGCAGTTTCGTTGCCATGAATACCGGCGGAGAGCACCAGCGCCTTTGCCACCGGTTGATGCGGCGTAAGCGTTAAGATACCTTCATCGCACCACTGCCAGCGCAGATGGGCATTTTCACCTTCGGTTTGCGTTGGCGCTTTCCCCGCGAGGGTCTGCGCCAGAAAATCCAGCATTGTGCCTCCTGTCAGCACTGAAACGGATAAACAGACCCTAAGTCTAGTATACGGGTCAGCTCATCGAGCGCTTCTCTTCCTTCGCGCAGCAATAACGGGTCGGCCAGATCGGCCTGCGTCAGGCGGTCACGATACCAGCGGTCCACCCAGACATTGAGCGTTGTAAACAGCTCATCATTCATCATGACCGCAGGATTGACCGCCTGCTGTTCCAGTTCGGTAAGCACCACGCGCAGACGCAGACAAGCCGGGCCGCCGCCGTTCGCCATGCTTTCGCGCAGATCGAATACCTTCAGCTCGCTAATCGGGTTACCGGCCTCCAGCAGTTCGTTAAGGTAGCGCCACACACCTTCATGCTGACGCGCTTCTTCCGGTAAAATGAGCATCATGCTGCCATCGTCACGGCTGAGTAACTGGCTGTTAAACAGGTATGTCGAAACGGCATCCCCGACCGATACCCTGCTCGTCGGCACTTCAACCGCCATAAAGCCCGGCACCTTCTCACGCAGGGTCTGATAAAGCGCATGCTGATGTAAAAAAGCCTGCTCATGGCAGAACAGTACCTGGCGGTTCGACACCGCGATGACATCGTTATGGAAAACGCCCTGGTCGATAACCGCCGGGTTCTGCTGGGCATAAACAACCTGCTCAGGATTAACCTGATTCAGCCGCGCCACGGCCTGGCTCGCCTCCAGCGTCTGACGGGCCGGATAGCGCGCCGGGATCAGCCCGGCCTTCGCCTCTTCACAGCCATAAACGAAAAGCTGCACGGCGGGATCGCCATACGCTTCCCCCAGGCGGTTATGGTTTGCCGCCCCTTCATCGCCAAACATGGCAACCTGCGGCAACGCGCCATGCACGGAAAAGTATTGTTCGTTACGGAAAATGGCATGCAACAGGCTTTCGGTGGTTGGCGCTTCGCTTGCCCGGTGGAACTTGTTATTCAGGTTTGCCACCGTCAGATGCACTTTGCCGTCAAGACTGTCCGCCGAGGGCGAAACGGTGGCGGCGTTTGCCACCCACATCGACGAAGCGGAACTGGCTGCCGAAAGCAGTTGCGGCGCCTGCTTCGCCACGCGTTCAACCACCTGTGCATCGCTGCCGGTAAAACCAAGCTGGCGCAGTACCGGCACGTTTGGACGCTCCTGCGGCGCAATCACACCTTGCGGGAAGCCGGCATCCGCCAGCGCCTTCATCTTCAGCAACCCCTGTTTGGCGGCAAGCTTCGGATTGGAAACGCGATACTGGTGCTTAGTGGAAGCTTCATTGCCGAAAGAGAGTCCGGCGTAATGGTGGGTTAATCCCACCAGGCCATCAAAATTAACTTCGCGGGCTTTCATGACCGATCCTCATGGCTAAAATCCAGCCCGGGACTCAGCGTTTCCGGCAGCGTAAAGGTCGGGCTTTCCAGCGTCGCCATCGGCCAGGCGCAGTAATCTGCCGCATACCACGCGCTTGCACGATGGTTACCTGATGCGCCCACGCCGCCAAACGGTGCGGTACTGGCGGCACCCGTCAGGGGTTTATTCCAGTTAACGATACCCGCGCGTGCTTCCAGCAGCAGTTGATCGAATTGCTCACGATCCGGGGAAATCAGCCCGCTCGCCAGGCCGAAACGTGTGTTATTCGCCATGCGGATAGCGTCGTCGAAACTGTCATAGCGCCAGACCGCCAGCAGCGGGCCAAAGATTTCTTCATCCGGCACGTTTGCCACATCCGTCAGCTCAACAATGCCCGGCGTCAACAAAGAGCTGCCCTTCTCAACCAGTTCAGGCTCCAGTAGCGCTTTGCCGCCGCGAGCCAGATGCTCCTGCCAGGCGGTCAGCACGCGCTCTGCGGCCTGCACGGAAATCAGCCCGCCAATAAACGGCTGAGGGATGGCATCCCAGGCTCCCGGCTTCAGGCGTGAAGCCACTTCCACCAGCCGCCGGAGAAACGCATCGCCCTGCTCGCCTTTTTTCACCAGCAGGCGGCGGGCACAGGTACAGCGCTGCCCGGCGGTAATAAACGCGGACTGGATAGCCAGATGCACCGCGCCGTCGATATCCTGCGCATCTTCCACGATCAGCGGGTTATTGCCGCCCATTTCCAGCGCGAGGATTTTCTCCGGCTGCCCGGCCAGCTGGCGATGGAGCTGATAACCGGTATTGGCGCTGCCGGTAAACAGCAGGCCGTCGAGATCGGTTTGCTGCGCCAGCGCCTGGCCGGTTTCTCGCCCGCCCTGCACCAGATTCAGCACGCCCTGCGGCACGCCCGCCTGCTCCCACAGCTTCATCACCTGTTCGCCAGTGCGGGGCGTCAGTTCGCTGGGCTTGAAGATAATAGTGTTCCCCGCCAGCAGAGCGGGAACGATATGCCCGTTTGGCAAATGTCCCGGCAGGTTATAAGGCCCGAATACGGCCAGTACCCCGTGAGGACGATGGCGTAAAGTAGCCGCGCCATCTGGCATCACCGTATGCGTTTCGCCCGTCCGCGTGTGATACGCCTTAATTGAAATAGCGATTTTGTTGATCATCGCCCCGGCTTCCGTCGCCGCCTCCCAGCGCGGCTTACCGGTTTCCTGGGCGATTATACTGGTGAGTTCATCTTTATTAGCTTCGAGTAAACGAGCGAACTGTTCGACAATAGCCTGGCGCTCAGCAAAGGTTTTTTTCGCCCACGCCGGGAACGCCGCACGCGCAGCGGCGCAGGCGGCGGAAACCTGCTCGCTGCTTGCAGCCGTCCCTTCCCAGAGCAGATCGCCATTCACCGGATTGTGTTTTTGCATCAGTTCGCCGCGACCGACAGTCCAAGTTCCATTAATCCACTGGGTCATACTTTTTTCTCCTCCGGGCACAGGCGCACCAGACGTACTTTGTCACCGGCGCTGCATTTCAGGGCGTCCGCCGTGGCAGCATCAATAATCAGGCGCTCGCCTTCTGGATTAGCTTTAACCAGCAGCGAACGGAAATTTTCATATTTTTCGTTGGCCACCAGGCAAACCGGCAGCTCATCGGTAGCGGGCTGACCGATAACTACCTCGGCCAGCCGGCTTTTGCGGATCGCACGAACTCTGTCGATGTCGCATTCAAGCGTAGGGCCGCCATCGAAAATATCGACGTAGTTTCGGTAGCGGAATCCTTCCGCTTCCAGCACGGCGCGGGCAGGCGCGGTTTGTGGATGCACCTGGCCGATAACGGCCTGCGCTTCCGGCGACAGGAAATCGGTATAAATAGGATGTTTAGGCATCAGCTCGGCGATAAAGGCTTTCTGCCCGGTGCCGCACAGGTAATCCGCGCGGCTGAACTCCATCGAGAAGAAGCGACTGCCGAGGCTTTCCCAGAAAGGCGAATGGCCGTGCTCATCGATCACCCCACGCATTTCGGCCACCACCTTTTCATTAAAGCGTTCGCGGAAGGCCGCCATAAACATAAAGCGCGATTTAGAAAGCAGGTAACCGTTGCCCTCTTTGCGCCAGTCGGCATCAAGGAACAGCGTGCAAAGTTCGCTGCTGCCCGTGTGATCGTTGCTGAGGAATAGAGTCGGCAAGGCGTTATAGATGTTCAGCTCTTTAGAAGCGTGCACCAGCGTGCCAAAGCGGTAGTTGTACCAGGGATCGTTCAGGCCGACGGCGACTTCAATGGCGCAGATACCTACCACTTTACCGCTGGTGGATTCTTCGAGCACGAAAACGTACCCCTGGTCGCCCTTCGGCAATCCACCTTCCCAGGTTTTTATCGAGCGATCGATACGTTCCGCCAGCGTTTTTTCGTCGGCAGGCAACGAGGTTAGCCCGCCGCCTGTTTTCTCCGCCATCGCCAGCAGCCCGCTCAAATCACCGCGCTCAACCGGACGGATAAGCATCATGAGTTTTCTCCGGCAAGAAAGCGTTCGCAGGCGAGCTCAAAGCGATCCAGGCCTTTTTGCACCTCGGCCTCACTGACAATCAGCGACGGCGCGAAGCGGATCACGCTGGCGCCGGCAATCAGGATCATTAACCCTTCCTGCGCGGCAGCCTGCAGAATAAGTTTAGCCTTCCCGGCATACTCCTGTTGCAGAGCACAGCCAATTAGCAGCCCCAGGCCGCGCACTTCGCTAAACAAGCGGTGTTTCTGATTGATTTTGTTCAGGCGCTCCACAAACCACTGATGACGCTGTTTGACGCCGTTAAGCACTTCGGGCGTGTTAATCAGCTCCATCACGCGGCCAGCAACGGCGCCCGCCAGCGGGTTGCCGCCGTAGGTTGTACCGTGTGTCCCAACTACCATCACGCTGGAGAATTTATCCGTCGTCAACATGGCACCAATCGGGAAGCCGCCGCCCAGCGCTTTCGCCGTGGAGAGCACATCCGGCGTGATGCCATAATGCATATACGCATACAGCGAACCGGTGCGGCCAACGCCCGTTTGCACTTCATCAAAGATCAGCACCGCATTGTGGCGGTCGCACAGTTCCCGCAAGCCTTGCAGGAAAGCTGGATCGGCAGGAACCACGCC
>DALYUA010000092.1:0-9459 GCA_031993245.1 Buttiauxella sp.
CCAGTGATGTAAAGGTCCAGCCCCCCCTGAGCGATTTAAACGGCCCATCGACAAGATGCATCAAAATGCTCTGGTTGCTGTTTAATGTATTGCGTGTGGTGAACGTCTTACTGATCCCCGCTTTCGAGACATCCACCGCCGCCGTCATCTGGCTGGCGGAAACATCAATCACCCGGCTGCCGGTGCAGCCAGGTAAAAAGTCCGGGTAGGATTTCACATCGTTCACTAACTGATACATCTGCTCCGCGCTGTAAGGCACCAGGGCAGTACGACTGATCTGAGGCATAGTAATTCCTGTGAGTCATACACCTCATAAATAATAACATCTATCCTCAGGCAAAGAAAAACTCTTAGCCCGCAGGCATGCTAAGATATCCCCTTTCCGCCCGCAGTGAAGCGGGGTGTCTTTGAACTCTTGATTGCGTATACTGAGCAGCACTATGACAAAGAAAAAAGCACACAAACCAGGCTCAGCCACCATTGCGCAGAATAAGCGCGCCCGTCACGAATACTTTATCGAAGATGAATTTGAAGCGGGTCTCGTACTGCAAGGCTGGGAAGTAAAAACGTTGCGCGCCGGGAAGGCCAACATCAGCGACAGCTACGTCATTCTGAAAGACGGCGAGGCCTTCTTGTTTGGCGCAAACTTCACGCCGCTGAACGTCGCCTCAAGCCATGTGGTCTGTGATCCAACCCGTACCCGTAAGCTGCTGCTGAATCAACGCGAGCTGGATAATTTATACGGCCGCATCAACCGTGATGGCTACACCGTAGTTGCGCTTTCCATGTACTGGAAAAACGCCTGGTGCAAAGTAAAAATCGGTGTTGCGAAAGGTAAGAAACAACACGATAAACGTACCGATTTGAAAGACCGCGAATGGGCGCTGGATAAAGCGCGTATCATGAAGCACGCGGGCCGCTGATTAGTGCCGTGTGAGCGTTAACAAAGCAGGGGACTGGTAACGGACGCTATAGTTCTGTTATACTGACAAAACACTTGTGGGGCTGATTCTGGATTCGACGGGATTTGCGAAACCCAAGGTGCATGCCGAGGGGCGGTTGGCCTCGTAAAAAGCCGCAAAAAAATAGTCGCAAACGACGAAAACTACGCCCTAGCAGCTTAATAACCTGCTAAGAGCCCTCTCTCCCTAGCCTCCGCTCTTAGGACGGGGATCAAGAGAGGTCAAACCCAAAAGAGATCGTGTGGATGCCTTGCCTGGGGTTGAAGCATTAAACTTAATCAGGATAGTTTGGTAATGGCGTGTCTGTCCGCAGTTGCCCGGCGAATGTAAAGATATGACTAAGCATGTAGTACCGACGGTCTAGGAATTTCGGACGCGGGTTCAACTCCCGCCAGCTCCACCAAAATCTTCAATCGATGATTACCAGAGTCATCCGATAAAGTCTAAAGAGCCCGCATGGCACAAGCCCTGCGGGCTTTTTTGTATCTGTAATTCGGGCATTTCATTACCATCTTTACCCCTTCAGCAGTCAGGCTTGCTCTTAAGGAAGAGATTAATACCCACTGGTTTCCCATTCAGTCAACCCACCCAGCCTTCTGATAACCGAGCATTTTCAGCAATTCCTGATGGTTCAGCCATAATTATCGTACCAGGCTTGTCTGTTTTCTTCAAAAGGATAACTTTCGTATGCGCCGTTTTCTTATGTCGATTTTTTCCAGTCCCGAGCTGCTTCTGCAGGTGATGAGCCATCAGGATGTCGTTGAATCCGTTGAGGATGGAGATCGCATTATTATCGATCAGGACGGTAACGCATCGGTGAATTTTAAAAGCAAAGAAGCACGACAAGACTTTCTGCGTCACGTTAACGCCCTGAAGAGAGCCTGATATGGGAACGGCTATTTTTATGGTGCTGATGGTAAGTGGTTACTGGTACACAAGCCGGGATCTGTCCACGCGTTTTAAAATCAAGCGCTCCTTCGGCTGGGATGTCTATTTCCTCGTGGCCCTTTATGGCTGCATCTTCGTGCTACAGGGCGTCATTGCCACCGGGTTAATCTGGCTGCTTTTGCTGGGCTTGTCTGCCGTCGTAAATGCATCGCATCTTATGCCGGGTAAATATGCCGACTGGCAAATGGAGTTCATGAACTGGAGCTTTCTTGGCATCCAGGCCCCCGTTGTCATCATGCTGGCCTTCGCCGTATTTTTCTGCCTGTATCGTTCTAACTGGGCCGGCAGCGCGCGGCTGGACGGCAACGGCAGGAAAACGCTCTATAAAAGCCTTGCCCGCTCAAGCGGCATCGAACAGCTGCTCTATCAATGTATGGAAGAAGGTGAGCTGGCGTTGGTTACGCTTAAGTCGAGACGGATTTATATCGGGATGATACATACCGCAACCCTTGAATATGAAAAGACGGCAAACGTAGTCCTGATCCCGATGCTGAGCGGCTACCGCGACGGGGAGACGATGAATCTGCGCATTGAGCATAATTACAGCAAATGGTATGCCGATCACGACATCACCCTGGATTCAGAGCCCAAAAGCGCAATGGCTTTTCGCAAGGTGATTATGCTGGATCAGATTGAGAGCCTTTCCCTCTTTGATCCTGCCAGTGCGAGCGCGCTGGCGATGGAGCAGCATCCTCAGAAGATCGATTAAGCTACTCAGGCCTTTGTATTATCCCGATCGCGAAAGAAACCGGATCGCTGTTATCCCGCGGACGTCAGCGAGCCGGTTTTGTGATAATCATCCTTAAGTCAGATCAACATCTTTATGACCAAAGAACCATGTGATGATAAAGCCACAAACATAGGAAATCAGCACGCCCGCCGCGTAAATCCCCATGCCGGCATAGATACCCTGACCGGATGTCATCAGCGGCAGGGAGACCAGGCCGGACGGGCCGAACACGGTGTTCAGGCCGATCGGCAGGCCGAGCCAGGCGACCAGGCCAATAAAGAAGCCGCCGCAGGCACCGCCGAGACAGGCCGTCACAAAAGGCTTCACGCGAGGCAGCGTCACGGCATAAATCAGCGGTTCGCCAACGCCCAGCAGGCCCGGGATAATCGCGCCTTTCACCTGATTGCGGGTCATGGAATGCTTAGCTGAGCGGAAATAAAGCGCAAGCGCCGCGCCAACCTGTCCGCCACCGGCCATTGCCAGAATCGGGAACAGCGAGTTGAAGCCCTGCACATCCATCAGCGCAAAATAGACCGGGATAAAGCCCTGGTGGACGCCAAAGACCACAGCAATCAGGAACAGGCCCGCGAGAATAGCGCAGCCAAAGGGGTTCCCGTTCAGGTGCAGGAACAGCCAGGACATACCTTTAAACAGTTCGCCACCGAAAGGCATGATCAGCGTAAAGGTCAGCGCCCCGGTAATCAGCAGCGTCAGCAGCGAGGTGACGATCATATCCAGGTTATCCGGGACGATCTTACGGATCTGACGCTCAATCCACGCGCCCAGGATAGATGCAATCAGCACACCGATAATGTTCCCACGAGGATCGATGCCCATACCGAAGAAGTTATCGATACCGGAGAAATACCCCACCGTCGCTTCCGGGTTGTAACCCAGCAGGAACAACGAGGCGATAATGGCGCCGTTCACGCCCGAACCACCAAAGGCTTTCTGCGCGTTATAGCCAATCAGAATAGGCAGGAAGGTAAAGAGGCCTTTGCCGAAAATCTTCATGTAACCAACGATATGCACGATGGTGGCATTTTTTTCAGCGGCGTCCGCCAGCAGGCCCTGTTCAATCAGGGTAGCAAAGCCCAGCAGCATCCCCGCGGCGATAAAGCCCGGGATCAGCGGCGTAAAGATGGTGGCAAATTTAGCAAGGAACTGGTGTACCACGCTGGTTTGCTTCGCCTTCATCTTCTGTTTGGTATCACTGGCAACTGAACCTACGTTCGGTTGCTCAGCGGCAGAATCAGCCCCGCCGGCCAGCATGGCATTCATCATTTCAGCAGCGGTTTGTGCTTTACCCGGCCCGAGAATAATTTGCAGCTGATCGTCGCTGTTGATAACGCCCAGCACGCCAGCCAGCGCCTTGAGTTTGTCATGCTCGATCAATTGATCGTTGTTAAGCGTCAGACGCAGGCGAGTCATACAGTGCCCGCAGGTCTGAATATTACTTTTATTGCCCACAAGTTGCAGAATGGTGGCAATTAATTGTTCTGTGATCTTCGCCATTGCTAAATCTCCGTATTGGCCAAAGCCTTGCGAATAAATCCGTTATTTTTATTTAACAGCGCTTTTGCCTGCGGCGCTCCAAGCCCGGTCAGCACCATAACAATGGCCGTTTTGCAGTGCCCTTCGCAGGCTTCGAGCGCCCGTGATGCGGTTTGTTGATCGCAATCGGTCGCCTGCATAACGATATTTTTCTGGCGCTGCACCAGCTTCAGGTTGGTCGCCTCCACATCTACCATCAGGTTGCCGTAAACTTTCCCACTGCGGATCATCGCCCCGGTGGTCAGCATGTTCAGCACCAGCTTTTGCGCCGTGCCCGCTTTCATACGCGAAGAACCCGTCACCACTTCTGCCCCAACGACCGGCATGATAGCGATGTTGGCAATTTGCGTAATTTCACTGCCCGCGTTACAGGTCAGCGCAACGGTGGTCGCACCCAGGCTGTTGGCATAGTTCAGCGCTGCCACGACGTAAGGCGTACGGCCGCTGGCGGCAATCCCTACCAGCACGTCATTGGCGTTGAACTGGAGGCTTTTCAGATCTTCAACGCCCATCGTCAGGCTGTCTTCGGCGTTTTCAACCGCCTGTAAAATAGCCTGATGGCCCCCTGCAATCAGCGCAACAACCTGTTCACGCGGCGTACCATAGGTTGGCGGGCATTCACTGGCATCAAGAATACCCAGACGGCCGGAGGTGCCGGCGCCGCAGTAAATTAAGCGCCCACCTTTCTGAAAAGCAGCAACGATGGCATCGACAGCCTGAGTAATAGCCGGGATCACCTTCTCAACCGCCAGGGCCACCTTCTGGTCCTCTTTATTAATGACTCTCAGCATCTCTTCTGTAGAAAGCATGTCGATATTTTCGCTTTGAGTATTACGGCCTTCGGTAGTCAGGGCAGATAAATCGATTTTCATCATTGTCTCGCTATTCGTTGATGCCGGTTGGCAACATTACAGTTCCAGCGCCCAGCGCAAAAAAGCTTTGCGTTGAGTCGCATCTAATTTCAAAAATTCATTCTGGACCTGGCTTAAAGAGGTGCCATGTCCGTTCGGTACAGCGACTCCGGCCCGTGGAGAAACCGCAGCCCCGGGTAAATACTGGCTGTAATCCGTCATTAAAGTGCTTTGCGGCAGCGTCAGAGGCTGGCTTTTTAATTCAATCGCCGGGCCATGACTATTCCTGAGCGCAAAATGCGGATCTTTAGCGGCCTTACGCGTTTCATTTTCCGTACGCGGCGTTGCGGTGGTGAGGATAATCTCTCCGGTGAGCGGCGCATCAAAGGTCAGCAGCCAGGCATCGGACGTAATACGGCCCTGGCTTTCGTTTGCGGAGCCGGGGTTAGTCGGGGCATCGAAGCGCACAATCATCGCCTGCTCGCCAGCCCCAAGCGTTATCGACTTCGCCAGGGGGTTGATCTGCGCATCGCGTGCCGCCAGGACATGCACATTTTCTCCCATTTTCAGCGTGGCGGCCACGCCGAGGCCGGAAAACGTAAGCAACAGCAGAGTTATCATAGTTCTGAACATCGGGTACTCCTTTTGCGGCCGGAACAGTTGCCCCGTTCCGGCCAGCCAGCATTATCAGAATTCGTAGCGCAGCCCGGCGTGCCAGAAGCTCTCTGCAGCAGAGCTTCCGCCAAACGAAACGCTGCGGCCGGTCATAACGTTTTTGCCGTCGTGCCCGTTACGTAAAATATAAGCCGTGTAGATTGAACTACGTGGGGTCAGCTTATATTGCGCCTCGAAGGTGGTATCACGCAGCTCCAGCTCATCGCCGCCTTCATTATTGAGATGACGGTAACCGGTTCGTACCGCCCAGTCGCTATTGATGTTGTAAACGGCGGTGAATTCCCAGTTTTTATCTTTGCTGTCCGCCAGACCGTTGGTATAGGTCACCGTGTCCTGCGAGTAAAGCAAACCAAGCATCAGTGAACCGAGATAGTAACGCGTGCCTGCGCCGCCATAAGTAAAGGTGTCTGCTCCATTGGTGCGGCTGTTGTCGCTCTGCTTCGCACGGGTTTTCTGGAAAGCGACAACCGGAGCCAGCTTCCCGGCATCGCCCATATCCAGCGTGTAACGCATCGCGGCGTTATAGCCGTAATCCAGATCGGAGGTGTTATTACCGATGATCCAGGCGGTAGAAAGATCAAAATTACCAAACGTGTTCTGGTACTGCACCGTGCCATCCTGGCGGAACACCTGTACGGCTGTCGGGTCGATATGCCTTGCCTGGCGGCCGGTTGAAACGTCCGAGCTTGCGAACACATCGCCAATATCGGTGAACATAATCAGCCCGGAGGAAACTCGTCCGCCGGTAATTTTTCCGTATTCGGACATATCCAGACCCGCCCAGACATAGCGCGCGGTCAGGCTGTCGTTCTCACCTTCAACGTTGTTGGCGTACTCAGCAGAGTTGACCTGATACTGAGCAAGACCGATAACCGAAACGGTGTCATTCACCACCTGACGCCCGCTCACCCCGAAGCGGCCATCAAAATCGCCCTGCACATCGCCAGTTTTTTTATCGGAGATGTTAAAACCTAAACGCCCGTACAGATCTACGGTAGATCCGTCTTTACCTTTATAAATTTCAGCGGCTTGTGTAGTAAAACTCGCCATCATGGCAAGGAGGGAAACGGTAAAAACCTTTGTTTTCATTATCATCATTCCATTAGCGAATAAATTATAGAGTGGTCTGGCGCCGAATGGAATAATTAATGATCCAAATTTAATTTAAAAGGAATATTTTATTCTTTTGCAAATAAATGTGACCTAACGCATACATTATGTGTGGTTAATTTAGCAGCAAAAAAGCGCGTTTGCGGCAAGGGTTGTTGCCTTTCAGGCCAGAGAAGGCAATGATCGTGCAGGATTTTTTTGTGGAGAAACTCTGGTGCTGTACCGTCAAAAATTGATTGAGAACCTGGCGCGCTTTACTCCCGGTGAACGTAAAATTGCGGATTTCATTATCAACAGTCCCGACGCTTTGAAAGAGCTCTCTTCACAACAGCTGGCGCAAACGCTTGGCATCAGCCAGTCGGCGATAGTGAAATTTGCGCAAAAGCTGGGGTTAAAGGGTTTTACAAAATTCAAAATGGCGCTGGTTGAGGAGTGGGGAAAACAGGCTTCCGACATTAAGCAACAGACGTCACATCTGCATAATGATATCAGCAGCCACGACCCGCTTAGTGACGTGGCGAATAAGCTTTTAAATGAAAAACTTAACGCGATAAGAAAAACGACGGACAGCCTCGATATTGCCCAGCTTGAAAAGATAATTGGGCTGCTTCAGGCGGCGCGGATCATCCAGATTACCGCCATTGGTGGCTCCTCGCTGGTGGGAAGAGATCTTGCATGGAAGCTGATGAAAATAGGTTTTCATGTGCTTATGGAATATGACAGTCACGTACAGTTAACCATCGCCCAAACGCTTACCGCAAAGGACGTTCTGCTGGCAATTTCCTTTTCGGGCCAGCGTAAAGAAGTGCTGCTGGCAGCAGAGATAGCCAAATCCAGGGGCGCGGTTGTCATCGCAATAACCTCCCTACAGGAGAGCGAGCTCAGAAAGCTGGCCGATTACACGCTCGACACGGTTTCGGATGAACAGCGCTGGCGCAGTTCCTCCATTTCATCACGCACGGCGCAATTGTGCGTAATCGATCTGCTGTTTATGGGCCTGCTTCAGCTTAACGAGAGCGAAGGCATGAAGATGATAGAACAGAGCCGCAGGCTGGTTGATAAGCTATCCTGACTGCGCCTTTGCCTTCGCAAAACGACTAAATGTCTCTGAGGAACATCATGATTATCCAAAGTATTTCCCCTGACGAAGCCAAAGCGCTGCTTGCACAAGGCGCGGCGCTGATTGATATCCGTGAGCAGGATGAATATGCGCGCGAGAATATCCCTGAGGCGCATCTTCTGTCGCTTTCTGCGATTGAACATGGCGACCGTCTTGGCCCGTTCGAACCGTACGATACGGTAATTTTTTATTGCCAGTCGGGCACGCGCTCGTCGCAAAACGCGCAGAAACTGGCAGAGGCCGTCTCTCCGGCAAAAGTCCTGCTGCTGGAAGGTGGGCTGAATGCGTGGAAAAAAGAGGGACAGGAAATCCTTGCCGATAAATCACAGCCGCTACCGCTGATGCGTCAGGTACAGATAGTGGCGGGTACGCTGGTGCTGGCCGGTGTCGCTCTGGGTTATGCCGTTAGCCCCGCGTTCTTTTTGCTTTCCGGGTTTGTGGGTGCGGGCCTGCTGTTTGCGGGTATCAGCGGATTTTGCGGCATGGCTCGTCTGTTGGCCGTCATGCCGTGGAATCGTCGTTAGCAGTCGTAAATTTCCGTCCAGTTATAGTTGGTGAAGGCAAGCCGGACAGCAGAGGAAATATCCCCATAATTATCCCCCTGATGCGCCATAAAATACTCCCTGTAGCGGGCGGGCAGAAAGTCCGCCTGGTAACGCAATAGCGTGCTGTGCCAGAACGGCGGCGGCAAAGGTATATCGCCATGTCGTTCGCACAGTTTATCCCGCCAGGGGGAATCAAGCAGCTGCCGGACAAACGCCTCTTTTGCCTCATAGCTTTTCACGTCCGGCGTTCCGGCAATCAGCAGTTGATTAGGCAGGGCAACCAGCCGCAGGTTGCTGATGGTTACCCTGTGATTTTTTGCCTGTCTGGCGAAGATAGCTAAAAGATACTGATCGATGTCGGCAATATCGGCACGCTGGTAAATCGGCATGGTGATAGCAAAAAAGGTAAAATGCAGCCCCGATAACGGCATGACATCGGCCAGCGGATCGTGCAAAGCGAGTTCGCTTATCTCACATAATAAATTGTGTAGCGGCGCAGTTAGCGGAGGCTTAATGCCGCTGGTAATAGCAAGCTTATGCTGATCGTAAAACACCTGCTGCATTACCTCCCCGCAGTCGGGGTGTATTGCCCATTTCGCAAGGGTTTTTTCGCTCGTCATAGAATAAAGCATCTGTAACTCATTGGGATTAAACATCCAACCTCCAACCTGCCGGCCTGTACCCGTAATGCACGAAACGTTATGCGAGACTGCTTTATCGCCTGGTCAGTCTGATCTATTGTTAAAGATACCAGCTGCCAGCTGTGCTGACAGGCAGTTTACTATCTGACACTTAAGAGGCTATATATGTTTAAAGTGGGCGATCTTGTTCAACCTAAAAAGGGTGGGCCTAAGCTCGAGGTGCTGGACATTCAGGGAGATGAGGTGATTTGTACACCGGCCAATATCCTCAGCGGTGAGAAGGTCACGCTAAAGGCTTCAGAAGTAACGCTGTACCAGGAGGA
>DALYUA010000093.1:0-9455 GCA_031993245.1 Buttiauxella sp.
GTACCAGCGCGGCGGCGCTTACAGTACTGCTGCTGGCCTGGTGGCCGTTGTCGCTGATGGAGTGGTCATTGTGGGCGCTGGCGATCGGTATCGTGCTGCTCGATCTGGGCGGCCAGGCGCTGCACGTCACCAACCAGAGCCTGATCTTCCGCACACGCCCCGAAGCACACAGCCGACTGGTCGGGCTTTACATGCTGTTCTATGCCGTCGGCAGCGGTCTGGGCGCGATCGGCACCACCATCACCTATGCTCATGCGGGCTGGCAGGGTGTGTGTCTGTTGGGCGCGGCGGTCAGTCTGCTGGCATTGATGTTCTGGTGGTTGACACGGCGAGCTACACCGCAGGCTGCGGCTCAGACATGACACAGGAATGGAGGAAGCGATGGACGAACCGGAACTGCTGGCCCAAGGAGGCTTACGGTGCTCGCCAGTATTCGTGCGGTAGTGGAGTCATGATAAAATGAAAAAACGGTGCCCAGGAAAACAGAGCGCCGTTTTAATTTACCCGTTATGCCGCAGCTTACAACGTCACGCCACTTTTAAAGATAGCGAGTTCGCGGAAATCATTACGTTCGTTGCAGCTCTTTTTGCCGTTAGCGATCTCGACGATGGTATCGATAAACCGGGTTAACAGCGTTGGCATATCGCTGCCGTGAAGCAACTGCCCGGCGTCGAAATCAATCCAGTGCGGTTTCTTTGCCGCCAGCTCGCTGTTGGTAGCGATTTTCACCGTCGGCACAAAACCGCCGTACGGCGTGCCGCGCCCGGTGCTGAACAGCACCATATGACAGCCTGCGCCCGCCAGCGCGCTGGTTGCTACCGCGTCGTTGCCCGGGGCGCTTAACAGGTTAAGGCCCGGCGTTTTCAAACGTTCGCCATAGCGCAGCACGTCCACCACCTCGCTTTCCCCGGCTTTTTGTGTACAGCCAAGTGATTTTTCTTCAAGGGTGGTGATCCCTCCCGCCTTGTTCCCCGGCGATGGGTTTTCATAAATCGGCTGATTGTGCGCGATAAAGTACTGTTTGAAGTCGTTTACCATCGTCACGGTTTTTTCAAACGTCGCTTCGTCGCGGCAGTGGCTCATCAGAATGCGTTCCGCGCCGAACATTTCCGGCACTTCCGTCAGCACCGTCGTCCCGCCGTTTGCCACCATGTAATCGGAGAAACGACCAAGCATAGGGTTAGCGGTAATCCCGGAAAGTCCGTCTGAACCACCGCACTCCAGGCCGAATTTCAGTTCGCTGAGTTTGCCCGGCTCGCGTTTGTCGTGGCGCATGGCCTCATAAAGCTGCTGCAACTGTTCCAGCCCCGCCTCCACCTCATCGTCCTGCTGCTGGCAAATCATAAAGTGGACACGCTGCGGGTCGTATTCACCAAGCGTTTCGCGGAAAGCGTCGACCTGGTTGTTCTCACAGCCCAGGCCAATCACCAGCACCGCTCCCGCATTCGGGTGATGCACCATGTTTTGCAGCATGGTACGGGTATTGATGTGGTCTTCGCCAAGCTGCGAGCAGCCGAACGGATGGCTGAACAGGAAGACGCCGTCGATATCTTCCGCGTCGTTATTCTGCTTCAAAAAACGATTCTGGATCTGACGCGCTATACCGTTCACACAGCCCACGGTCGGCAGGATCCACAGTTCGTTACGCACGCCAACCGTGCCGTTGTCGCGGCGGTAGATATTTACGTCACGATCCGCAGCCTGAGCTGCCAGCGCCTGGAAATCAGGTTGATAGCGATACTCGTCCAAATCGCTCAGATTGGTACGCGCATTGTGCGAGTGAATGTGCTCACCCGGTTCAATCCCCGCCAGAGCATGACCAATCGGCAGGCCATACTTGATGACGTTTTCACCCTGAGCAATGGCGCAAAGGGCGAATTTGTGGCCGCGCGCGACCGGCTGGCGCAAGGTAACCTCTGCGCCTTCAACGGTCACGACTTCACCTTCAGCCAGGTCCACTAACGCGACGGCGACGTTGTCCTGCGAATGGATTTTGATGTATTGCATATCAACCTCAGAGCCTGATTAGTTCAGTTCAATGCCGAAGTAATCACGGGCATTGTTAAAGCAGATGTTTTTCACCATTTCGCCAAGCAGGTTGATGTCGGCTGGCGCTTCACCCGCGGCAACCCAGCGGCCAATCATCTGACAGAGAATGCGGCGGAAATATTCATGACGAGTGTAGGAGAGGAAGCTGCGGCTATCGGTCAGCATGCCGACGAAACGGCTCAGCAGCCCCAGCTGCGCAAGCTGCGTCATCTGGCGTTCCATACCGTCTTTCTGATCGTTAAACCACCAGCCGGAACCAAACTGCATCTTGCCCGGCATCCCTTCGCCCTGGAAGTTGCCGACCATGGTGCCGATCACTTCGTTATCACGCGGGTTCAGGCAGTAAAGAATGGTTTTTGGCAGCTCGTTGCTTTCATTCTGTTTGCTGAGCAGGCGAGACAGTTCAACGGCCAGCGGGCGATCGTTGATGGAGTCGAAGCCCACGTCCGCACCCAGCAGTTTGAACTGGCGCAGGTTGTTGTTGCGCAGCGCGCCGATGTGGTACTGCTGCACCCAGCCGCGACGGCTGTATTCAGCCCCCAGCCAGACCAGCACGGCAGTTTTAAACTGCGCCACTTCATGCTCGCTTAATGCATTGCCGGACAGGCGGCTCGCCAGGATGCCATCAAGCGTGGCTTCATCCGCTTCGGCAAACAGCACCACATCCAGCGCGTGGTCCGACACCTTACAGCCATGAGCGGCGAAGTGGTCGAGACGTTTGCTCAGCGCGGTTTGCAGATCGCTGAAACGACGGATATCGGTGTCAGAGACTTCAGCCAGTTTGCTCATGTAGTCAGCAAAGGTCGGCTGTTCGATATTGAAGGCTTTATCCGGGCGCCAGCTTGGCAATACTTTGATATCAAAGCCGTCTTCCGCAACCTGGCGGTGATAGCGCAGATCGTCAACGGGATCGTCGGTGGTGCCGACCATTTTCACATTCATCTGTTTCATGATGCCGCGGGCGGTGAAATCATCCTGCGCCAGCAGGTCGTTGCACTGGCTCCAGATTTCATCAGCGGTTGCGGGGGAAAGCAGCTTGCCGGTAATGCCAAAAGGACGGCGCAGTTCCAGGTGCGTCCAGTGATAAAGCGGGTTGCCGATGGTATGCGGCACGGTTGCCGCCCAGGCATCGAACTTTTCGCGGTCGCTCGCATCGCCGGTACACAGGCGCTCTGCCACGCCGTTGGTACGCATCGCACGCCACTTGTAGTGATCGCCTTTCAACCAGATGTCATACAGGTTTTTAAAGCGATAATTTTCCGCAACCTGCTGCGGCGGCAAATGGCAATGGTAGTCGAAGATAGGCTCGTCCTTCGCATATTCATGGAACAGACGGCGGGCGAATTCGGTATCAAGAAGAAAATCTTCAGTCATAAACTGGGTCATGGTTATGCTTCCTCTGTACGTATCAGTTCGATGCTTGCGCATAATGACGACAAAGTTATCACACCAATTTATAGAGACCGAGTTGATTTTTGGGGCATCCATCACAAAAGCCACACAATTGTTGTTAATACTCTGTTTAAAAATGCCAGTAATCCCGCGCCATTACTGGCCTCAAAGCCGCTTCCTCCCTGGAAGAAGCTGAAAAACACTTTTGTGATGTCACTCAACTTTTAAAGCTGTATGACAAGTTATCTTGCACCCGCTGCAATATTTCTGATTACGGATAGCTTCAACCGCTGGCATAACCAACAGCGCCTGACGGTACGGACACCGGATTTGCCGAAGGCACTTTTTCAAATGGCAAAGTACGGGTCTTATCGGGTAATACTCCCCGGCATGAACCCCACTAATAACTAACGCTCAGGCAAAGCCTGACACGTACAGCCATATTTGCGTGGTTGTTTATAAGACGGGATGAGGTTAGAAATGCGAAAGATCAAAGGCTTGCGCTGGTACATGATTGCGCTCGTAACGATGGGCACCGTGCTGGGCTATCTTACTCGTAATACCGTGGCCGCCGCCGCACCGACGCTGATGCAGGAGCTGCACATCTCCACTCAGCAATATTCTTATATTATCGCGGCCTATTCGGCCTGCTACACCATCATGCAGCCTGTTGCGGGCTATGTGCTTGATGTTCTTGGTACAAAAATCGGTTATGCCTTCTTCGCTATCGCCTGGGCTATCTTCTGTGGCGCAACGGCGCTGGCGGGGAGCTGGGGCGGGTTGGCCGTAGCGCGTGGCGCTGTCGGTGCCGCAGAAGCGGCGATGATCCCGGCCGGTCTGAAAGCCAGTAGCGAATGGTTCCCGGCAAAAGAGCGTTCTATTGCGGTAGGCTACTTTAACGTCGGCTCCTCTATCGGCGCGATGATCGCTCCTCCGCTGGTCGTATGGGCGATTCTGATGCATAGCTGGCAGATGGCCTTCGTGATTTCCGGCGTGCTGAGCTTTGCCTGGGCTATGGCCTGGCTGTTCTTCTACAAGCATCCTCGCGATCAGAAAAAATTAACCGAAGGGGAACGCGAGTACATTATTGGCGGCCAGGAAGCGCATCACCAGGTCAACAACAGCAAAAAAATGTCTGCCTGGCAGATCGTGCAAAACCGCCAGTTCTGGGGTATCGCCCTGCCGCGTTTCCTGGCGGAACCAGCCTGGGGCACGTTCAACGCCTGGATCCCGCTGTTTATGTTTAAAGTCTATGGCTTTGACTTAAAACATATCGCGATGTTCGCCTGGATGCCGATGCTGTTCGCCGACCTCGGCTGCATTCTCGGCGGTTACCTGCCACCTCTGTTCCAGCGCTGGTTTGGCGTGAACCTGATTGTTTCCCGCAAAATGGTAGTAACCATGGGCGCAGTGCTGATGATAGGTCCCGGAACTATCGGTCTGTTCACCAGTCCTTACGCGGCGATTGCTCTGCTGTGCGTCGGTGGCTTTGCTCACCAGGCGCTTTCCGGCGCGCTGATTACGCTCTCTTCAGACGTATTCGGCCGTAACGAAGTGGCGACCGCCAACGGCCTGACCGGTATGGCAGCATGGACGGCAAGCACTCTGTTTGCGCTGGTGGTGGGCGCGCTGGCGGATACCCTCGGCTTTAGCCCGCTGTTCGCAGCGCTTGCCGTGTTTGACCTGCTCGGTGCCGTTGTTATCTGGACCGTGCTAAAAAACCAACCGATTAACGAGCTGGTAAATACCACCAGCACGGGTCCGGCTGTCACCCAACCTTAATCCTGCTCCTTTTTATCAAGCCGCCTGACGGCGGCTTTTTCCATTGCGGCCCCTCTCTGCGCTGTGGAGCGTAGTTGAGAAAAGTGGTATAACAAATCATGTACCCCGCCGTATCTCCCGGAGCCGCTTATGGAAGTCATGGAACCTCGTCGCCTTTATCAGCAACTGGCCGCTGAGCTAAAACATCGCATTGAAAATGGCATATATCAGCCCGGTGACAAACTTCCGGCCGAGCGCTTTATTGCTGAAGAGAAGAACGTCAGTCGTACCGTGGTGCGCGAAGCGATCATTATGCTGGAAGTGGAAGGCTATGTGGAGGTGCGTAAAGGTTCGGGCATTCATGTGATTTCCAGCCAGGCAAAGCATACCCACATTCCCGATGAGCGCTTCGAATTTGCAAGCTTTGGTCCCTTTGAACTGCTGCAGGCACGCCAGCTTATTGAGAGCAATATTGCCGAGTTCGCGGCCACTCAGGTCAACAAGCAGGATATTGTAAAACTGATGGAAATTCAGGAAATGGCGCGCAACGAGCAAAGTTTCCGTGATTCAGAGTGGGATCTCAATTTCCATATTCAGGTGGCCCTTGCTACGCAGAACAGCGCGCTGGCGGCAATCGTTGAGAAAATGTGGAGTCAGCGTATTCATAACCCATACTGGCAAAAACTCCATGAACATATTGATAAGCGCACGGTCGATAACTGGTGCGACGATCACGATAACATCCTTAAGGCGCTGATTCGTAAAGATCCACATGCAGCAAAAGTCGCTATGTGGCAGCACCTTGAAAACACTAAACAGATGTTATTTAACGCTACCAGCGATGATTTTGAATTCAACGCCGACCGCTACCTGTTTGCAGAAAATCCGGTCGTTCATCTCGATACTGCGGCAAACGGTCAAAAATAGTCATTTTCCTCTCCGGGGGTAAGCAAACCAACCAATAGTGTCAGCGTTTGTAAATACCCTCGCCAGTCCCACCTTCGGTAAGCAAAATCAATTCTCAACAAAACATAAATACTGTGACGCATTACGCATGGCTTTGTTACAATTAGACGTAATTTCACTATCGGTGAAGGCCCACTTACCCTCTACCGGGCTATATCACATTCACACGGAACGGTGGCGATACGCTTTCATCAGGCTGTGGGCGCGGACGGCTTAATAAAAATTCTGATAGTGCCGTTAAACTTATTCGACCCGATTTAAACCGGCGGCCTTAATCGATGTGCCAGGAACACTGAATGGAACTTTTGACGCAACTGCTTAACGCTCTGTGGAGCCAGGATTTTGAAACACTTGCTAATCCAGGGATGATTGGCATGCTCTATTTTGTCTTGTTCATGATTCTTTTTCTGGAAAATGGATTACTTCCAGCTGCTTTCCTGCCGGGTGACAGTCTTTTAGTGTTAGTGGGGGTGCTGATCGCTAAAGGCGCGATGGGATTTCCGGAAACCGTTATTTTACTGACGGTCGCGGCAAGTCTGGGCTGCTGGCTCAGCTACATTCAGGGCCGCTGGCTCGGAAATACGCGTATTGTGCAGAACTGGCTTTCGCACCTTCCCTCCCATTATCACCAACGCGCGCATAATCTTTTTCATAAACATGGCCTGTCCGCGCTGCTGATCGGCAGATTTATTGCTTTTGTTCGTACCCTGCTGCCAACTATTGCCGGTATATCTGGTCTGAATAATGCGCGCTTTCAGTTTTTCAACTGGATGAGCGGCCTGCTGTGGGTGTTGATTCTCACCACGCTGGGATATTTACTCGGCAAAACGCCGGTGTTCCTGAAGTATGAAGATGCCTTGATGTCCTGCCTGATGCTGCTGCCCGTTGTGCTGCTGGTGTTTGGCCTGATCGGTTCGTTAATTGTGCTTTGGCGTAAGAAATACGGTAACCGCGGCTAGAGGAATAACCATGAAAATAGAATTTACGCGTCGCCTGCAGGTGGCGGCGCTGTTCGTCTGCCTTGCTGCAAGCGCGTGCCTTGTGTGGTCCGGTATGCAAAGAACCGAATCCACTCTGCAAATCCGCGCCAGCCAGCAGGGCATCAGCATGCCGGATGGTTTTTTTGTCTGGCATCATCTGGACGCTAACGGCATCCGTTTTAACAGCATTACGCCGGAGAACGACTCGTTGTTAATTAAGTTTGACTCCAGCGCGCAGAGTGAAGCCGCCAAAGCGGTGCTCTATAAAACGCTGCCGCATGGCTACGTTATTGCTCAGCACGATGACGATAACGGCGCCAGTACCTGGCTGTCACGCCTGCGCGCCCACGGCGATCGCATAGGCTAATCCCTCTCCAGAATTCTTAATTTGTTAAGCAGGAATTGGGTTTTTACCCAATTCCTGACTATGCTTGAGTTTGCATTAACCGTCAGAAATCAGCGTCTTTATCAGCATTACTGGACTATGAGTGTCAGGCTTCGCGGCCATTACACTCAAACACAATGGAAGGTCACTATCATGAATTACCGTACCGTACTGGCTATCGCTTTGTTATCTCTAACCTCCGCCACGCAGGCTGCATCGTTGTGCGGTGAAAAAGAGGCGAATATACAACGTGAAATCGGCTATGCGGAAAAGCATCATAATCAGCACCGTATCGACGGCCTGAATAAAGCGCTCAAGGAACTGCGGGCTAACTGTAGCGACAGCGGCTTACGTGCTGAGCATCAGAAAAAAATCAACGAACAAAAAGAAGAGATCGCCGAACGTAAAGCGGATCTTCAGGAAGCGCGCCAGAAAGGCGACCCGGAAAAAATTAGCAAGCGGGAACAAAAGTTATCTGCAGCAGAACACGAGCTGAAAACGTTAGAAGCGCGTGATTACTAAAGCTTAAGGATTATCCTCAAACACCTGGAGAGAGAACTATGTCAAAAGATACTACATCAGAACATTTACGCGCTGAGTTGAAATCCCTGGCAGATACCCTTGAAGAGGTGCTGAGCGCATCGACGGACAAGTCGAAAAGCGAGCTGGAAAAACTGCGCGGCAAGGCGGAAAAGGCGCTCAAAGAGAGCCGTTATCGCCTGGGCGAGACCAGCGATGTTATTGCGAAACAAACGCGTGAAGCAGCGGCTAAAGCGGAGGATTACGTGCGTGAAAACCCATGGACTGGCGTTGGTATCGGTGCGGCGATTGGCGTCGTGCTGGGCGTTCTGCTGACGCGTCGTTGATTATGGCTGATTCCCGTCAAGCCCAGGGGCCGGGTAAAGGGGTCCTCGGAATCGGCCAGCGTCTGGTCACCGTCATCGTCGGCATGGTGGAAACTCGCGTACGTCTCGCGGTGGTGGAGCTGGAAGAAGAGAAAGCTCATCTTATCCAGCTGCTGCTTATGCTTGGGCTAACCATGCTGTTTGCGGCCTTCGGACTTATGAGTCTGATGGTTCTGGTTATCTGGGCGGTCGATCCGCAATATCGCCTCAACGCGATGATTGCCACAACGGTTGTGTTGCTGGCGCTGGCGCTGATAGGCGCTATCTGGACGCTCCATAAATCCCGCCAGTCAACGCTACTGCGCCATACACGCCGTGAGCTGGAAAACGACCGTGAGCTGCTGGAGAACGATAAGTCATGAGCAACCGCGAACGCGACAAGCGAAAAGCACTTTTACTGAGCCGTATCCAGCAGCAAAGGCTGGATCTGAGCGCGGGCAAACGTGACTGGCTGGAAGCGACGGATGCCTACGATCGTGGCTGGCATACGCTGCTGAGCCTGCGCAGCTATGCATTAGTTGCAAGCAGCATTATGGCTATCTGGACCGTTCGTCATCCGAGCTTCTTAATGCGCTGGACCAAACGTGGGTTCGGGGCGTGGAGCGCCTGGCGGCTGATACGCAGTACCGTGGCGCAACAGACACACTAAACACTGTGCCGTCCTGCCGGGCGGCATTTTTTTGCGTAAAAAATCATCCCTCAATATATTTGAAGAACATTGACAGCTTTTCTGGCTAACAATCTCTCAACGCCAGGTCTATTATCCTCTCCAACAACAGCATCCTCCGGTAACTACCGGAAAACGCTAAGACATAAATCCGTGGGCTGATAGCGTCCATTTAAAAATCGTTGGAGAGTAAAATGAAAAAATTAGATGATGCTGGCGTACTGTTAGCTCGTATCCTGATGCCTGTTCTGTTCATTGTGGCAGGCTGGGGCAAAATTACCGGCTATGCCGGCACGCAACAATATATGGAAGCCATGGGCGTGCCGGGGTTCCTGCTGCCGTTGACCATT
>DALYUA010000094.1:0-9434 GCA_031993245.1 Buttiauxella sp.
ACAGCGAAGAAGTCGAATACAAAAACCGCCGCGTCGGCGAGAAGCAGATGATTAAAACCGGCGAAATCATCGATTTCTTGCTAAGCCAGATTAAACGCTGATAGTATTTTGAGCTGTACATAAAACGCCCTGAACTTTCAGGGCGTTTTATAAAAGGACATTCGCATAAAGGATTATGTCATGTCGCATCCCTCAATGGCTTCATGCCTGTTATTATTCGTTCTCCTTCTGTCCAGCGGCTGCACAATGGATATCACGCTTCCCGTTCCTGCCCAAAAAGCGCAATCCGTTACCTCAAATCCGACAGGTTTTCAGTTTCAGCGAGCAAGTTCGGCTCCCCGAAATACCCTGCGAAACATTACAGAGAAAGATTTGCGGCCTGGCGATCTGATGCTTTCATCAAACATCGGTCTGACATCGGTAGGTATTCGCGTGTTTAGTACTTCTGCCGTTAGTCATGTCGCTCTTTATATAGGTCAAGGCGAAGTGGCCGAGGCCGTAGGTTCTGGCGTACAAATCGTCACTCTCAAAGAAGCGATGGAGCATAGTGATAAAATTTTTGCTCTGCGCATGGCGGATCTTACTGATGAAGATGCGGAAAAGATCCGTATCTTCGCTCAGCAGAAAGCAGGTAGTCGCTATAACTATGCGGGGATCATCGAGTTAGCACCTTTTATGCTGACAAAACAGCTTTGCTCCCTTAACCCTTTTTCAAAAGAGTTCAGGCAGCAGTGTGTTAAAGGCATGGCGGCAGCGCAGTTGCGTACCCCGACAGGAAATGAATCACGCTATTTTTGTTCTGAATTCGTGCTTGAAGCCTATAAACAAACCGGACATCCGCTGACTGCTGTGTCGTCAAATTGGGTTAGCCCGGGAGATTTACTGCATATGCGTGAGGGTGATATCGCTACGTTATCCGCAAATAAACCATTAGTTTATGTGGGACATCTCAAACAGGGTATTTATCTCAAAGCACGTGAGCGGATAAAACTTAATTGATGGGCCCTGCCGATCAGGGCCCGGAAAATCAATCGTTGCAGCTTTTCTTAGCTTCGAACTTCGCCGATTTATCCGCCACCAGCGTTTTTTGCAGTTCACCGCTGTCCGGCGAGGCCTGTAACGTGAAGTGTGCTTCAAACTTCAGCAGTACCGGCTGCGCATCTTTACCACGCGCCGCTGCATAGCCTCGCTCCAGCTCCGCGTTGCTGGCTACGGCAAAAGTGCGCCCGGTTGCGCAATCCTGGAATATTGCCGCATCAGCCATATATTTATACATCCCTTTCATCGCCATTGGCGTGGCGGGCAAAGCGTCTTTTGTTGGTTTCAGCGTATAGTCAAATTGTGACTCAATGGGATTCCCTTCACGGTCGAGCATCTCCAGACCGTCGGCCTTTGGACGAAAATAGAGCTTCTCTCCGTCGCTTTCTGTCAGCACAAGTTTATCGGCCGTGCGTACCCAGCTACCGTAGGAGGCAAATACCGCAGGCGATTTCGCCCCCTGATAGCGCTGGTTCAACACCCAGGTGCCGTCTTTCTCAAGGAACAATGATGTCTCGATCCCTGAGCAGTCCGCACAGGGCAACAATCCTTTATAACTCTGCTGCATCGGTTTTAGTTCTGCGGCCTGCACAGGCTGCAGAGTTTGCACTTCGCCACGGTTATTACAGCCAAAAAGCGCAAACAGGCTGCAAACAGCCGCTACGGACAAGAGTAATTTTTTCACCGTTTATTCCTTATGCTAATTACCTGACAGCCCCTTATCACTCGGGGCGACGAACTTTCCCACGCAGCGACTTCGTCGTTGATTTTTGTGATTTAGACGCCAGGCGACGCTCTTTTGAAGCGCGCGTCGGCCTGGTCGCCCGGCGGCTTTTCTGTTCAGCGGTTAATTCCTTGATCAATGAGACCAGACGGGCAACGGCAGCTTCACGGTTCATCTCCTGGCTGCGGTACTCCTGCGCCTTTATCACCACCACGCCATCGGGTGTGATCAGATGATGGCTCGCCGCAAGCAGCCGCTCTTTGTAATACTCCGGCAGGCTGGAAGCACGAATGTCAAAACGCAGGTGAATAGCCGTTGAGGTTTTATTCACATGCTGACCACCCGCTCCCTGCGCCCGGATCGCTGTAATCGTCACTTCTTGATCGGGTATGTCAACCGTTCGGGAAACGCTAATCATTAATGGCGAAGCCACGCGGTAAAATGTATTTCAACGTTGTTTTCGGCATCCGACAGCCAGATTGCGCCATCCTGGATAGTCGCCTGCAAATTCATGCTGCGCGTGCCGAACGCGTTTAATTTAGCCAGCTGCTCATCGTCCAGATACCAGATAGTGAGGTTTTTAAACTGGCTCAGTTTGTTCTGATTTTGCTGCCACCATATTTCAGCCGCACGACTATTGTAGGTAAACAGCGCCACTTCCGCCGACTGGCTGCAGGCTTTTTTTACCCGGCGCTCTTCCGGCAAACCCAGCTCAATCCACAGGTCGATACCTAAATGATCGTTGTGCTGCCAAATCTCAGGCTCTTCTTCCGCGCTTAAACCACGGGAAAATTGCAGGCGCTCGTCCGCATATTTAATCCACGCCAGCAGGCGTAGCATCATGCGCTCTTGCGTTTCAGACGGATGGCGCGCCAGCGTCAGGTTGCTATCCAGGAACTTATTGCGATCGAGATCGGCAACGTTCACCATCGCTTTATAGATCGTCGCTTTTAACGCCATCACACTTCTCCAGATTTATTTGGCGCTCATTGTAGCGAAAACCTCGCTAAAACGCTGTCCTGTATTCACAGAAGCAGGTATTTACGCTGCTGATATCGGTTTCATGCCTGTGGTATAGTCACCTTGCTAAACAGAGTTTATCTTCGTAGGCTTAAGTTCCATCCACGAGTAAGTCTGAAGTCGAGACTCTGACAGGAGGGCGTGTGGAAAAGTATTGTGAACTGGTTCGACAGCGCTATGCGGAGATCGCAAGCGGTGATTTAGGTTACATTCCGGACGCATTAGGCTGCGTCCTTAAGGTGCTGAATGAAGTGGCCTGTAACGAAGCACAGCCAGAATCTATCAGGGAACAGGCGGCATACGCTGCCGCGAACTTACTGGTGAGCGATTATGTCTTTGAATGATACCTATCAACCCATCAATTGTGATGACTATGACAATCTCGAGCTCGCCTGCCAGCATCACCTGTTACTGACGCTGGAACTGAAGAGCGGAGAGGTTTTGAAGGCGAAAGCAAGCGACCTGGTGTCTCGTAAAAACGTCGAATATTTGCTTATCGATGATGCGGGTAGCACGCGTGAAGTTCGGCTCGATAAAATCACAAGCTTCAGCCACCCTGAAATTGGAACCGTCGTCGTCAGTGAATCCTGACGTAAAAATGCAGGACAAGCGGGCAGCCCAGGGGCTGTCCGTTTTTTTATGGCTTCATTGCAGCATAATACGCGGCAAGGTTGCTGATATCCTCATCGGATAAGCCGCTGACGTAGGCCTTCATGATTTCCGCCTGCCCGCCGCTGCGCTCACCTTTCTTGTACGCCTGCAGCGCATGCTCAAGGTACTTTTCATTTTGCCCGGCAAGATTCGGGTACATAGGTACCGAAACCTTACCGTTCGCGCCGTGACAGGCCACGCACATCACGGCTTTTTGCTCGCCCGCTTGCACATCGCCGTTTGCAAAAGCAGGTAAACTACACATCATCAGCCCAACCAGAACTGTCGCTTTTTTCATTGCTCATTCTCCTTTTGCCAGTCTATATGCCAGCATGATCGATCCGTTGCCTGCCCCTCACGGGTAACAAAAATGCCCGGGGCGGTAATTAACTGCTCGCCATAAAATACCAGCGGGGTGATATTGCGCTGCCATGGAGGGATCTGCAACTCCTGCCAGATTTTCTTCAGGCTTCTGCCACGATCGCGCCCGACGATATGATGGTTACCGCTTGCTTTAAAACGGATAGTGACCGCTTCGTCATGGCGTGGCGCACGAACAGCCTGACCATCAGCGCTAAGTTTCAATATGCCAAGGCCTGCGGGAAGGTGCAGCGGAGCGTAAGGCGCAAACCAACGTACAACAACGTCGCCCTGTCCCTCCACTGCTGGCACCCAGTAAAGCGCCTCCTGAAAGCGACGGACTTCGTAATCACCAAACTTCAGACGAGGATTGGCATCCTCACGGCTGGATGCAATCTCATCCCAGACGCGCTGTAACGCGGCCCGTGAAGGCATTGCCGCCTGATGAAAAGCAAACCAGCGCCGCAGAAGCGCTGCCCGGCGGATTTCGCTAAGGTCGGTTAACGGTGCGATACGCAAAGCGCCATCTTCCTGTAGCAGCGCGGAAAGCTGCTCCGCAAGCAGTTCATCCAGCAGCGCCTCCTGCTCGCCGCAAAGCTCGGCGCTGCGGGCTACGCTGCGGGCAAAATGCGGCCAGCGCTGCTGTAAAACAGGCACAACGCGCAGCCGCAGGAAGTTTCTGTCGTAAGCGTCGTCCTGATTACTTTCGTCCTCGATCCATGTTAGCTGATGCGTTTTCGCCCATTCTTCTAACGCTGCGCGACTTTTACCCAGCAGCGGGCGTAACAGCGTTGTTCCCGCAAAAGCCAGTTTTGTCGGCATTGCCGCAAGACCAGCCGGGCCGCTGCCGCGTTTAAGCGCCAGCAAAAAAGTTTCGCACTGATCGTCAAGATGCTGCGCCGTCAGCAGCGCTTCGCCCGGCCGCAGTTCATAAGCTAACGCCTGATAGCGGGCCGCACGCGCCTGCGCTTCAATACCTTTTCCGTCATCAGCCAGATGCACATAAGCCACTGCAAGGGGAAGGTTCCACTGCGCGCAAAGCCGCTCGCAGTGGCTTACCCATTCATCAGCATGAGGGCTGATCCCATGATGAATATGCATGGCGCGCAGTTGCAGTTCGGGGGCGATAGTTTCGCGCAGCGTAACCAGTTGGTGCAGCAAAACCGTGGAGTCCAGCCCACCGCTAAATGCCACCAGCAGGCTGCGGTGCGGATGAAGTAGTGACAGTAAGGGGCGGAGATCCATAATCAGTAATTTACGTGAAGGTTTGCCCGGCACGTTACCGGGCAACGACGAGAGAGGCAAGGGTTACTGCTGGTAAAGTTCCAGCGGCAGGCCGTCAGGATCGGCAAAAAAGGTGAAACGCTTATCGGTAAAGGGATCGATACGAACGGGTTCGCAGGTTACGCCATGCTTTTCCAGATGCTCAATCGCCTGGTCGAGATCTTCGACGCTAAACGCCAGATGGCGCAGACCGCATGCTTCCGGGCGGCTTGGGCGCGCAGGTGGGAACGGGAAGGAAAAAAGCTCGATGACATACTGGCCGTTTAGCGCCAGATCGCCTTTCCAGGAATCCCGCTCCTCGCGGTACGCTTCCGCTTGCAGCGTAAAGCCCAGTATATCGCAGTAAAATTGCTTACTGCTTTGATAATCCGAGGCGATGATGGCGATGTGATGAACCTGCTTTAAACCCAGCATATATACTCCTTTGTCTTTTTTGCACGGTAACCACCGTGCCACGGCAAATCAAGAAGCTATACCTCTTTTAAGACTCGTACCCGGTATATGCCATCTTCCCCAAGCTTCGCGCCGTGTATATCTGTTTCAAAACCTGGATAGTGCTCGCCAATGGAGCAAAGCATAAGCAGGAAATCCAGCACCGCACGGCTTTCGTTAGCGATCATCTCCCCTGGCATCACGACCGGCACGCCTGGCGGATAAGGCAGGATCATATTGGCAGAAACCCTGTTCAGGAGCTGCTCGATCTCGACCGTTTCCACATTTCCTTTCACCTGCTGCTGCCAGGCCTGGTGCGGCGTCAGCTTCATTTCCGGCAGGACATCAAACGCTCTCAGCATCAGATCCGGCAAATTATGCTGCCTGATTAATTTATGGATCCCCTGGGCAAGATCCTGAATACGCATATTGCGATAGAAGTCAGGATCTTCTGCATAAAGATCCGGCAGCATATTTTTGACCCGCAAATTGAGATCGTAGGAACGTTTAAACTCGGTCAGACCGCGTAACAGGCTGAGCGCTTTGGTTTTGTCGATGCCGATGCTAAAGAGGAACAGCAGGTTGTACGGGCCGGTCTTCTCGACCACCACACCTCGCTCGTCGAGAAACTTCGCTACCAGCGCCGCCGGAATGCCTTCATCAGCCATGCTGCCCAGCTCGTTCATGCCGGGAGTAAGAATGGTGACTTTAATCGGATCGAGGTACATATGATCGTCATCGGCATCTTTAAAGCCATGCCACTCTTCTTCACCGGGTGAGATTGGCCAGCAGGCGGCTTCGTCGATATATTCCGGCTGCCAGATATCAAAGAACCAGTCCTCTGACTCTTCACGCAGGCGCTGAACCTCACGGCGGAAATGTAGCGCCCGTTCCACGGATCGATTAATCAGACGCTTGCCCGGATTGCCGCGCAGCATAGCGGCGGCCGTTTCTATGGATGCCACCAGCGGATAGCTCGGCGATGTGGTGGTGTGCATCATGTAGGCTTCATTAAAGGTTTGCTCATCATAATCGCCTTTAATATGAATCAGAGAAGCCTGCGAAAGCGCCGCCAGTAATTTGTGGGTGGACTGAGTCTCATAGATCACTTTGCCCGGCACTCGTTCGCCGCTCATGCCGCTTTTACCCTGATAAATCGGATGGAAATTGGTATAGGGAACCCAGGCGGAATCAAAGTGGATTGAGGGAACGTCCAGCGTATGCTTAATAAATTCGGTATTGTAGAGCAGGCCGTCATAGGTCGAATTGGTGATGATGGCGTGTACCGGCCACTGCGCGTCTTTCGTAGCGGCCACTTTCTCGGCAATGCTTTCACGCAGGAATTCTCGTTTCGGGATACCGCCCAGAATACCCAAAGCATTACGCGTGGGCTTTAACCAGATGGGCACCAGATCGGTCATCATCAGCAGGTGCGTCAGCGATTTATGGCAGTTGCGATCGATTAAAAGGGTGCTGCCAGAGGGCGCGGCATACATCCCGACAATTTTGTTCGAGGTGGAGGTGCCGTTGGTCACCATATAGCTTTGCTCCGCGCCAAAGGTGCGGGCAATGTACTCTTCGGCTTCCAGATGCGGGCCAGTATGATCAAGCAAAGAACCCAGCTCGGTCACCGAGATAGAAACATCCGCTTTTAAGATATTCCCACCAAAAAAATCGTAGAACAGGCAGCCCACCGGGCTTTTCTGATAAGCGGTCCCCGCCATGTGTCCTGGCGTACAGAACGTATATTTGGCTTCTTTAACGTAGGTAAACAGCGCTTTGGTTAAGGGTGGCGTGATGTTATCGAGATACTCATCGGTATATTGTTTGATACGCACGGCGATGTCGTCCGCTGCACTAAGGGCATATTCAAAGAACCACAGTGCCATGCGCATCTCGTTGACGCTGACATCCAGCGACGAGTGGGTGTTGATAAAGGCGTAAAGCGGCAGATACTCGTTAAGCAGATTAATTTCGCTGCACAGGTCAAGGCTGTATTCGTCCCAGTCGAAAATCACTCCGCAGATTCTCGGGTTGTGTTCGATGAGTTTCAGCAGGTCGGTGCTGTTGGTCGGATAGATGAGCTGGAAGCCCTGTTTCTCCAGCTGCTGATGCAGCTCTTTAATCGGCTCGTCTTTATAAAAAACGCCCTGCGGCCCCATGATGGCGATGATATTCACAGCTTACCTCCTGGCAAAAGTCTCCGGTAAGCATAGCGCAATGCGCTTTTCATTGAAGCTTCAGACGCAAAAAGGGCCGGAAAATCCGGCCCTTAACGTCAAACTGGAGCAAGCGATCAGGCGTAGCCGTAGCTCATTAAACGCTGATAACGGCGGTTAAGCAGTTCATCTTTGTTTAATACATCCAGGTCAGCGAGATCCGCCAGCAGCTGCGCTTTTAACGACGCAGCCATAACTTCCGGATTGCGATGCGCGCCACCCAATGGTTCCGGGATCACGGTATCGACAAGCTTCAGCTCTTTCAGACGTGGGGCGATAATGCCCATGGCTTCCGCAGCAAGCGGCGCTTTATCAGCGCTTTTCCACAGAATGGAAGCACAGCCTTCCGGGGAGATAACGGAATAGGTGCTGTACTGCAGCATATTCACTTTATCGCCAACACCAATCGCCAGCGCGCCACCGGAACCGCCTTCGCCAATTACCGTACAGATGACCGGCACTTTCAGGCGAGACATTTCACGCAGGTTGCGGGCAATAGCTTCGGACTGACCACGCTCTTCCGCGCCCACGCCCGGATAAGCTCCAGGAGTGTCGATGAAGGTGATGATTGGCATATTGAAACGCTCAGCCATCTCCATCAGACGCAGCGCTTTACGGTAGCCTTCCGGTGCTGGCATACCAAAGTTACGGCGGATTTTCTCTTTGGTTTCACGCCCTTTCTGGTGGCCAATGACCATCACCGGACGGCCATCAAGACGCGCAATACCGCCGACGATAGCCTTATCGTCGGCATAGGCGCGATCGCCCGCCAGTTCGTCAAACTCTTCAAAAGCGAGACGAAGGTAATCGAATGTATACGGGCGCTGCGGATGGCGCGCCAGTTGAGCAATTTGCCATGCTCCAAGATCTGCGAAGATTTTACGTGTGAGTTCTACGCTTTTTTCACGCAGACGCTGCACTTCTTCGTCCAGATTAATATCCAATTTTTCATCCTGACGGCTAACGGCGGTCAGGGAATCGATTTTCGCTTCCAGCTCTGCAATCGGCTGTTCGAAATCAAGGAAATTCAGACTCATAGTATTCCTGTATTAGTCAAACTCCAGTTCCACCTGCTCCGAGCCGATAAGGCCACGCAGATCGTTGAGTAAACGATCGCTCGGAGAGACGCGCCATGTTGCGCCAAAACGCAGCCGCGCGCGCGCATCCGCCCTCTGATAATAGAGGTGTACTGGAATGGTTCCCGAACGGTGGGGTTCCAGAGACTGACGGAGTCGGTTTAAAAGCTGGTCATCAATTTGCCTGTCCGTCAGCGAGATAGCAAGCCCGCGCGCATACTTTTCGCGGGCTTCGTCAATGTCCATCAATTCGCGAGCGGTCATTTTAAGGCCGCCGCTGAAGTCATCAAAGCTGACCTGTCCGCTGACGATCAGGATACGGTCTTTTTCCAGCAGATGCTGGTACTTTTCTAACGCATCTGTGAATAACATCACTTCCAGACGACCGGAACGATCGTCGAGAGTACAGATGCCAATACGATTGCCTCTTTTGGTCACCATGACCCTTGAAGCAATCACCAGACCCGCAGCCGTGGTCATTTTACCACGTTCTGTCGGGTGCATCTCTTTCAGGCGCATGCCGCCGACATAGCGCTCAATTTCTTTCAGGTACTGGTTGATGGGGTGACCGGTAAGATACAGCCCCAGCGTTTCACGCTCGCCATCCAGCACCGTGTGTTCCGGCCACGG